>JAOPYP010000037.1 GCA_025964635.1 Actinomycetes bacterium
CCATGATCGCGTCGAACAGCGCCTCGTCATCCCCGAACGAGGTGAGCATCAGGCAGGCGACCTCGGGCATCTTCGACCGGATATCGCGGCACACGCTGACGCCATCACCGTCCGGCAGCCGGACATCCAGGACAGCCACGTCCGGCTGCAGGGCCGGAATCCGGGCCAGGGCGGATTCGGCGGTTCCCGCCTCACCGACGACGACGATGTCAGGCTCGACTTCCAGGAGCTCTTTCACGCCCCGGCGGACGATCTCATGGTCATCAAGCAGGAATACGCCGATCCGCCGCTGGCCCGCCGCTGACTCGTTCATGTGGCTGAGGCTTCCTATCTGCTGGTACCTGGTGCAGGCCAGGTGCGCTGCGGCTGGTTATCGGTCGCTGTCAGCTCACCCTAGCCGGGCCGGGCCGGCTGGTCTGTGGACCATGGTCCTGCTACAGCAGGGCTAACGGCATCCATTCCCGGCTGGTGAGGTGGGTGCGGCTGTCCAGCTGGCTGAGCCGCTCGAGATGGCCGCGCTCGTCCACCTGCTGCTGCCTCGCCGTCCCGCTAGACAGCCGGCCGGCTGGTGTTCTGCATCTGGGACTCCGCCCGGGCCTTGATCCCGCGCAGCATCCTCCGGAGCATCGCAAAGTCGCCGAATTCCATCAGCAGCACGCCCAGGAGTGCCGTCAGCGGGTGGTGCCAGTCGTACACGGCATGGACGCGGGTGACCAGACGGGTCCCGTTACTGCCGGCAGGCGTCAGCCGCCACGCCCATGTGCTGTCCGGCTTGGACCACAGCAGCCACTGGTTGACTTCGAACGAGTGCACCCTGAGAGCTGTGCGGTCCGTCGGCGTGGCCGAGGGTGACATCGGCACCCACTGGCCGATCTTGAGGTGCTGCAGGGCGGGCACGATTCCCGTGGCGCTGGGGTGGCCGAGGTTGTCGAGCAGATCATGGCTGTAGAACCCTGCGTGCAGGCAGCCAACCTGGACGAGCCAGGGCCAGACCGCGTCCGGCGGAGCGTCGATGGTGATCGCCCGGGTCGCCCGGAACTGAGCGCCCGGGAAGAACGTGTCTCCGGGTAGCGACGCGGCAATCTCGGCCGCCGTTGCGCCCCAGCGCAGATGCCATCGGCGGTACAGCGGCGCCGTGACAAAAACCGGGAGATCGCGGACGACATCGCCGAGTTCTGTGGCGAGTTCAAGCGAGGTTGGCCTGGCAACGTTAGGCATTCTGGGGTCTTTCACCCTGGCATCGCTGCAACCAGGCTCCTGAACCGTCATGGTCACTACCTCCTGGTATGCAACGCTGCCCCGGTCTGCTGCGTCGGGCCAGGGCAGTCCGGTCCTGTCTCAGGGGACCCAGGTCCCATGGCCGGTGGCCTTGGGCCCTGGGGTCTGCGCCGGGGTACGGCGCAGGATGAACGACATCGATGGGTCATGAACAGGGAGGCAGAGTGCAATGAACGCAGTCACTCACCCGTGGGCACGATCGGCCGTGCGTGGTGGCCTGGTCGCCGTCGGCGCCGTCGCGCTGGCCGCCGCTGTGGAAGCGGTGAGTTATGCGCGGTGGCGGCCATGGTGCCTCACGTGGGGTGCGACAGGCAGCGAGGCCGCCCAGGCCGTCCCAGGTGACGAGTTGCTGGCCGACGCTGGCATCGTGTCCACCCGTGCTGTGTCCGTTGACGCCCCGCCCAGTTCCATCTGGCCGTGGCTGGTTCAGATGGGCCCGGGTCGTGGCGGCGCGTACACCTATGACTGGGCTGAGAACCTTATGGGTCTGGGCATGCACAGCGCTGACGAGATTCTTCCCCAGTACCAGGACCTCAAGGTGGGTGACGCACAGCGGCTCGGGGCACGGGGACCTGTCCTGCGAGTGGCTGAGCTCGAACCGGAGCGGTCCCTGGTGTTCCGCTCCGATGATGGGAACTGGGTCTGGGCATTCTCGGTGGTTCCCAACGGGACGGGCAGCAGGCTGATCAGCCGGAACCGGATCGCCACCGCGGACGCTTCCCCGCTCGCCCGGGCACTGAACACCTACGTCATGGAGCCTGGAAGCCTGATCATGGAGCGCAAGATGCTACTCAGCATCAAGCAGCGCGCCGAGGACCTCGCCAAGGCTTCCTGAGGGGTTCTGGCCCGGTCTGGCGGAAAGGTTACGCGGGATGCTCCTGTCCGGTCAGGCCACAGGGCGGTCGCTGTGCAGCACAGTCCTGGCCGCCGAGGCCAGCCTGATCGTCGCGGCTACGTCCGGGTCATCCGCGGTGGGCTGCAGGACGACGGTTGTCGCGCCGGCGGCGGCGAAGGAGCGGACGGTGCCGGCTACCTCTTCCGGAGAACCGACCGCGGCCCGGGTTGAGAGCGGTTCGGCCGACTCGGCCAGTTCGGCCTGGATCCGTTCCGTGCTGCCCGGCCCGCCTCCGCACAACACGTTCACGACGACCTCATGAGGCCGCCGGGCGGCGGCCCGGTCCACGGCCTGGCGGACGCCGTGGGCCGAGATACCGGCGTCCAGGACGAGGCCATCGGCAAGCTCGCCCGCCAGGGCGAGCGTCTTCGGCCCGCGCGCGCCGACCAGGAGCGGCGGAACGGCCGCCGGCGGCCAGTCCAGGGCCACATCGTCGAGGCGCACATACTGGCCGCTGACGGTCACGGCATCCCCGCGGAGCAAGGACCGGGTCGCGGTCACCCATTCGCGCAGCAGGGTCATCGGGGAGGGGACGCGCGCCCCTACCTGCTCCATCCAGGGCAGGACACCGTGCCCTACGGCCGGGACGAACCGTCCCGGAAACAGGCGGGCCAGCGTCGCAACCTCCATGGCCGCGAGCGCTGGGTTGCGCAGGGGCACCGGCATCAGGCCCAGGCCGATCCGCAGCGAGCTGCTCCACGCGAGCGCAGCGGCGGCGGTGGTCAGGCCGCCTTCCAGGAAGCAGTCCTCCCACATCCACAGGTCGTCGAGGCCGGCCGCCTCCGCTGAGGTGACAAAGTCGCGCAGCCGCTCGGGGGGCAGCTGGGGGCGGAACAGTATGCCGACCCTCGGCATCCGCCTCGTGGAGTCCATGGCGGGTTCCCTCGCTTCCCCGGGGCTGCGCCCCCCATCATCGTGCCGGTCACCTGGCTGCTCCCCGGCGCGCTAGCTGCCATTGTGCAGCGCGCAGCGGCGCCCGGGTGGCTGTCCCGTGTCAGAGGAGGGGCACCCCCAGTGACATGCTGGTCAGCGCGGGCAACAACGCCCGGCTCGGGCGGGCAGCCACCCGGACCCTCAATTCCGGCATCGTCATGCTTTCGTTCCAGGTGCCGGAGACTGGGACGCGGCAGCGCGCACACCGCTGGGCGCTGAGGAGTGGAGGCGGTCATGGACTACAAGGGTCTCGTCAAGAGCCTCGACCTGCCCGCCGGGTACTCGCCGCCCACCGAGCTGGCCCATGAGGACATCCGGGCCAGAGCGATCAG
>JAOPYP010000009.1 GCA_025964635.1 Actinomycetes bacterium
GGCCCGCGCGGCAAGGGCGCGGGCCGGCGCCACCTGGCCGGCGTCACCTGGCCGGCGGCGGAGGTCCTCCCGGTGGCCGGACCCCGCCGCCTGGGCCAGTCAGTGCTGGACGGGCTTGCCGAGCGGCACGCCCGTGCCGCCGGTGGCCAGCGACGCCGCGCCGTAGAACACGTACACCCCGACCGCGGCGAAGGCCAGCACGACGTAGCCGGCCGTCTTCAGCAGGCCGGTCGACGCCTCCTCCGTGCCGAGCAGCACCAGCAGCAGGGCCACGTCCACCAGCGCGAAGATCAACGTGAACGCGAGCGGCAGCCGCAGGGTGGCCAGGGTGAGTACCACGATGATGACCAGCCAGGAGATCAGGAAAAGCTCCTGAGTGGCGGCGGCGGCCAGGATCGTGATGCCGAACCAGCCATGGACGAGCCCCAGCACGAGCACCGCGTAGCTCAGCCAGAACCCGGCAAAGATGCCGAAGATGCTGGCTACGGCGCTCTGGCCGATGGCCGCGCTCCAGATCGTCGCCACGATCAGGCCGATCGAGGTGGCCGCCAGGATGATGGGCAGCGAGGCGCCCACCGCAGTGGCCGGCACCACGCCCACCAGGACCAGGCCCAGGGCGACCGACCCAACGATAAATGTCGGCAGTCCCAGCATGGCCGGGTCGCCGGCCAGGGGCGCGAGCACCGGCGCCGGGGCTCCCGCAATCTCCGATTCTGTGGCCGGGGCGGATCCGGCAGAGTGACTGGCATCGAGATCGGTCATCGGCTGCTCCTTCGCAGGAAACGCACGAGGCCGCAAATTACGCGGGCCATTGCACAATGCGTACCTCCGCCACGTAGACGGGTGGTTCTCACTTTGAGCCAGCCCCGCCCTCGCGCCTGTGGTTTTGGTCCCCGGGGGGTGAGGGAGTGCCGTGTGACTGTCCTGACGGCAGGCCATCCGGGCACACCAGTGGGGCTGGTGTGTGCCACCGCCACGCCACCCCGGCCCGGGCGCGCCGCGAGCCGGACCGCCCGGCACGTCAGGCCACGGTGCGGAGTGGGTAGTTTTGAGTGGTATGAGGACGTTGCAGAACACAGTCGGCCGGCCCGGGGCGACCCGTTGACCGCAGATCCGTACGCGGCCGCGGCCGGCCTGGTGTCCCGGTCGGCCGCGGCGTACGCGTCGAGCATCCCCGAGCACCCGGCCGACGAGGGTTTCTTCGGCCCCGGGAGCGTGGCCTGGCGGGTGAGCGCCGACCTATCCACCCCCGTGGCCGGACTCCGGGCGCTGCACATGCAGGCGCTGCACCCGCTGGCCATGGCCGGGGTGGACCAGCACAGCGACTGGCGCCAGGATCCGGTCGGGCGGCTGGCGGCTACCAACGCCTACCTGGCCACGGTGACCTTCGGCGACCGCGGATCGGCGGAGCGGGTCGCCGCCCGGGTACGCCGCATCCACGAGCACGTCCGCGGCGTGGACAAGGTCACCGGCCGGCCTTACGCGGCCGGGGATCCCGCGCTGCTGCTGTGGGTCCACGCCACGTTCGTCGAGTCCGGGATCGTGGCCGCCGGGCTGTTCGGGACGCCGCTCGCGGCGCCGGACGCCGACCGCTTCGTGGCGGAGATGGTGACCGAGGCCGAGCTGGTGGGCGTGCCCCGCGCCCTGGTCCCGGCCAGCACCGCGGACCTGGAGGCCTACATCGCGTCCGTCCGCCCGGAACTGCGGTGCACGCCGGCCGCCCGCGAGTCCATGGACTACCTCCTCGCCCCGCCGGGGCTGGACGAGGACATGGCGGAGATCTGGCAGGACGTGCGGGATGCCGCCGTCGGGTCGCTGCCCGCCTGGGCGCGCGAGATGTACGGGTACGCGGAGCCGTCGCCGCCGCTGACCGACGCCCGCCGGGCGGAGATCCGCCAGGCACTCGGGGTGCTCGACGCGGTGTTCCTCGGCGAACCCGGCGTGCTCGAGGCCCGCCAGCGGATCGTCCTGCGGGCCCGCGCGGCGCGGCCCGCGTGAAGAAGCTGCTGGCCGCGATCTCGGTGGTCGCGGGGCTTGCCGGGCTGGCCGTGGTGGGCCGCCGGGTGGGGCGGCTGCGGCTGTCCCGCGGCCGGGCCGCGGTGCAGCTGGTCGTCCGCGGCGGCCTGCGTTACGCGGGGAGCGCGCCGCGCCTGTTCGCCGCGGCCGGTGAGCACCGGCAGGAACTCCGCAACGATCTCGCCCTGCAGACCGCCGAGGACGTGGCCACCACCCTGGGCGCGATGAAGGGCGTCCTGATGAAGATCGGGCAGATGGCCAGCTACGTGGACGACGGCCTGTCACCCGCCGTCCGCCGCACGCTGAGCCGGCTGCAGGACAGTGTCCCGCCGATGAGCGCCGGGCTCGCCGCGGGGGTCGTCCGGGAGGAGCTGGGCCTGCCGCCGGAGGAGGCGTTCGCCCGCTGGGACCCCGAGCCCATCGCGGCCGCGTCCATCGGGCAGGTGCACCGGGCCCTCACCCACGACGGCCGCGCGGTCGCGGTCAAGGTCCAGTATCCGGGCATCGCCGAGACCATCGCGGCGGACCTGAGCAACGTCGCGCTGCTGCGCCGGATGCTGCGCATCACCGCGCCCGCCCAGGACGTGGACGCGCTCATCGCGGAACTGCGCGACCGGGTCCTGGAGGAACTGGACTACCGGCGGGAAGCGGAGAACCAGCGGCTGGTGGCCGCGTACTACGACGGCCACCCCACGATCATGGTCCCGAAGATCATCGACGAGCTGTCCACCCGGCGGCTGGTGACCAGTGAGCTGGCCGACGGCGCCCGCTTCGCCGAGCTGGCCCAGTGGTCCCAGCACGAGCGCGACCTGGCCGCGGAGACCATCTACCGGTTCACGTTCCGCAGCCTGTACGACGTCCACGCGTTCAACGGCGACCCGCATCCCGGCAATTACCTGTTCCACGGCGGCGGCCGGGTCACGTTCCTCGACTTCGGCCTGGTCAAGCACTTCAGCGCGGAGGAGCTGCGGCCGCTCGTGGACATGGTCCGGTACCTGTGCGTGGAGCAGGACCCGGAGGCCTTCCGGGCCGCCATGGTGGATGCGGGCTTTCTCCGCGCGGACGCCCCGCTGAACACCGAGACGGTGGTCGAGCACATGGCGGTCTTCTACGACACGGTCCGCACGCCGGGACCGCGCACCATGACGGGGGATTACGCATCGGCCGTGGTGCGCCGGTTCTTTGACGTGCGCAGCCCGCTGGCCCAGTGGGTGAGTGTCCCGCGGTCCTACGTCATCCTGCAGCGCATCAACCTGGGCCTGTTCGCAATCCTGGGCGAGCTGACCGCCACGGCGGACTGGCGCGCCATCGCCGAGGAGATCTGGCCCTTCATCCAGGGACCGCCCGCGACGCCGATGGGCGAGGCCGAGGCGGTCTGGCGGGCCGGGCGGTCATCGGCGGCCGAGCCGGTCGGCTGACGACACACCGTGTGACCAGCCAGTACTCCTGCGTGATTAAAGGGCCCTGATCCCGCGTGACACGTGCGCGGTTATCAGAGTTGAGTGGCCGGTGCGCCTGCGGCGGGCTTCCACTGGGTCCATACTTGTAGGGATGAAGCCAGCCCGCGCCGCGACCCGGCGTTATCTGCCAGGAAGTCCCTTCAACACGCCTCCGGTTGTCCGCCCGGTGAAGGAATTCGCCGCGGGTGACCAGGTGACCCACGACCGCTACGGTCTCGGCCGCGTCCTCACCGCCGACGAGTCCGGCGTTTTCGTGGACTTCGGCACTCAGCAGGAGCGGATCTCCGCCCCGTACACCAAGCTGACCAAGCTCTGAGCTGCCCGGTTCTGCCTACCCGGTCATGACCTGCGGTCACTGACCAGCTGGGTGTCTGACCTGCCGGTTTAGCAGCGCGGGTCTCTGAAGTACCAGGTTCGAAAAGCACTGGGCCGTGCCCCTGACGCCGCCCGCTCCGGCGTTCAGGGACTCGTGGTGGGCTGTTCCGCCGTCGCCCGCGGCGTGGCCGGACCAGCGTGAGCAGGCCCGGCCGGCTCCGCGGTGCTGGAGTCGCCCGGGGCCGCCGGGCCAGGATCGGCGCCCGGGGCCTGGGCGCCGTATCCCGTCAACCTCACCGCGTTGCCGCCCGCGTCGTGGATCGCAGCGGGCCAGGTGGCCAGGGCCAGGACCACTGGCCCGCGGACCCCCTCGATGGCCGCGATGGTGCAGGCGACCGTGGCCGTGCCCGCCTCCACCTGGATCCAGCCTGCGTCCCGGGACGGTCCCAGCGTCAGCGGCGTCCCGGCCGCCCTCCCCGCCGCCGCCAGGCACGCGGTGATGGCCCCCATCCGGGCCGCCACCCTGTCCGGTGACTCGCCGGTCCGCTCACGCAGCTGCCGGGCCAGTTGCCCCGGCTGGTTTTCGTTGCGGCGGCTGGCCTCGTCCGTGCGGCCGTCCGCACTGTCCGCGCGGAGCGGTACCACCGGTGCTGGCCGGCTGGCTGGCTGGCCCGCCATGGCCGAAGCCCAGTAGCAGGCCACCGGCATGCTCGCCCGGGCGGTCAGCTGGAAGCCTTCCAGCGGGCCCAGCCCGGTGGACGCGTCCAGCCAGGGCACGCCCTCCGCCCGGGGCTGCCGGTCCTGCCCGGGCTGCCCGCAGCTCACCGTGACCCGCATCGCCGGGTCGAGCCCGAACTCCGCGGCCCAGCCCTCCAGCGCGGCCGCGAGCAGGGTGGGATGCCAGGGCGCGGACGCCTCGAGCGGCCCCACGTCCCGCAGCCGGACCCCGGACGCCGCGAGCACCGTATGCCCGGCCGCGTCCACCGCGTCCACCTGCCATTCGCTGCCCGGGCCGGCTTCCCGCTCCGCCCGGACCTGCACCGCCCCGCGGACCTCCGCGCCGGAAACGGTGAGCGCGCGGAACCCGGCCGGGAGCATCCGGCGATGCGGGACGCAGGCCTGCAGCATGTGCATGATCGCGTCGTTCAGCCCCGGGCTGCCCAGCACCAGCGGCACGTCCATTCCGGACGTGAACCAGGGCCGGTCGTCGGCCCCGCGGACCAGGGCGGAGCACGACCGCGAGCTCACCTCGGGCAGGAACGCGACCCGGCGGAACGGCCCGGCCTGGAAGTACACCGGCCCGTACAGGTCGGTGCCGTCCACGATCCCGCCCGCGGAGGCCATCGTCAGCCCGAGTCCCGGCCCGGGCCGCGGCGCAGCGGGCTGGTCCCGT
>JAOPYP010000072.1 GCA_025964635.1 Actinomycetes bacterium
GTATCCGGCCTGCTCCGCGGCGAGTGCGATATCGCGGCAATGTTCCCAGCTCGACTGCAGCCTGCCGTCCGGCACGCCGAGAAACTCGTAGTCGTCGTCGCACAGCGCGCCAAACCAGGAGACCTCATAGTTCATGGGAGCAAGTATGCCGGCCTATCCGGCATCGGGCAGCAGCGGCCGTGCGGTACAGGCCGGGGCATCGGCAGGCGCATGAATGATCTCCAGATGTCCGGGCCACCGGCATGCTGCCGGCCGTTCCGCGCGCGTCGATGACCTAGAGCAGGCCCTCGAGCGAGGGTGATGGTGCGGGCCGAGTCTGTAGCCCGAACGCGACTCTGGCGCGGGTCGCGTAGTCGACCACCTGGGGGCAGATCCCGGTTCCATCCTTCGCTCGAAGCGCTGTTCGAGCGTGTCTGAGGGCGGAGAAAACCTTGACTCGTGATTGATTACTCACTACCTTAGGGATATGGCCTCCCGGATGTCCGCCGACGAACGTCGCGAATCGGTGCTCAGGGCGGCCATCGTCGAGTTCTCCAAGGGCGGCCTGGCCGGCACGTCGACCGAGGACATCGCTCGACGGGCCGACATCAGCCAGCCCTACCTGTTCCGGCTGTTCGGTACCAAGAAAGAGCTGTTTCTCGCGGCCATCGAGCGCACGTTCGACCAGGCCCTGACCATTCTGGTAGCGGCCGCGGGCGACCGCACCGGCGAAGAAGCCAAGATGGCCATGGCCGACGCCTACCGGATGTTCCTCAACGATCGCACGCTGCTCCTGACCCAGATGCACGCGTACGCGGCGTGCGGCGACGACGACGTCCGGCGGGTCACGCAGACCAGCTTCGGCAAGCTGTGGCTGGCCGTGGCCGGGATCACCGGACTCGAGGACGACGACCTGATCGCCTTCTTCGGCCACGGGATGCTGCTCAACATGGCTGCGGCCATGGATCTCATGGCCGTCATTGACCTGCCCTGGGTCAAAGCCTGCCTGGGCCAGGAGCTCTTGGCTGAAGCCGCGCATGACGAGGCCAACGCCACGGCCAAGACCGCCGAAGCCGGCGTCAAGACCGCTGGTTGAGGACGGCTTCATCCGTAACCTCAGCTATTTTTTTTGCCCTCCGAATCTAGTGACTGATCACTTACTTCTGTCCACTCCACCTCAAACGGAGAACACCGTGCCCCGTACCCGCCTGATCTGGACTTTCATCATCACGTCGGTGGCGGCGTTCATGGTCGGCCTCGACAACCTCGTGGTCACCATGGCCCTGCCCTCCATCCGCAGCCATCTCCACGCCAGTCTCGCCAGCCTGGAATGGACGATCAACGCCTACACGTTGTCCTTCGCCGTCCTCATCATCACCGGGGCCGCCTTGGGCGACCGTTTCGGGCGACGGCGAATGCTCACCATCGGACTGACCGTCTTCACCCTGGCCAGTGCGGGGGCGGCTCTGGCACCCAACGTGACGGTGCTGGTCGTGGCCCGGGCCATTCAGGGCGCAGGGGCGGCCGCGGTGCTTCCGCTGGCCTTCACCATCCTGGCCTCGTCGGTGCCGGCCGAACGCCGCGGCGCCGCTCTCGGCGCGCTCGGCGGCGTGTCGGGTCTGGCCGTGGCCGTGGGTCCCCTCGTCGGCGGGGCCGTGGTGCAAGGGGCGTCGTGGCAGTGGATCTTCTGGATAAACGTGCCCATCGGCCTTCTCGCCCTGCCCTTCGCTGCCACCCGCCTGAGCGAGACCAAGGCCAGGGCTCACCTGGATCCGCTCGGCCTGGTCCTCGCCAGCGCCAGCCTCTTCGGCATCGTCTTCGGTCTGGTCAAGGCCAGTGATGACGGCTGGACCTCGTTGCCGGTGCTCGGCAGCATCCTCGCCGGCGTTGTCCTCATGGTCGCCTTCACTGTCTGGCAGGACAAGGCCGCCCATCCCATGTTGCCGTTGCGGTTCTTCCGCAGCCGGACCTTTGCCGCCTCCAACGTGGCGTCGCTGCTCTTCACCTTCGGAATGTTCGGGAGCATCTTCCTGCTGGCCCAGTTCCTCCAGACCGCTCTCGGGTACTCGCCCCTCGAGGCCGGCCTGCGCACTCTCCCGTGGACGGCGATGCCTCTGCTCGTGGCTCCGATCGCCGGGCCGCTGTCGGACCGCATCGGAGGGCGCCCGTTCTTGGTGAGCGGCCTGGCCCTGCAAGCCATCGGTCTGGCCTGGATGGCTGCGCTCATCAGCCCGCACATCTCCTACCTGGCGCTCGTCGCCCCGTTCGTGTGCTGCGGGCTGGGGATGGCGCTGTTCTTCATCCCGGTGGCCAATGTGGTGATGGGTGCCGTTCCCGCTGCGGATCAGGGCATGGCGTCGGGCACCAACAACGCCATCAGGGAGCTCGGCGGCGTGCTGGGGATTGCCGTCCTCGCAACCGTCTTTGCGAGCCACGGCAGCTATGTCAGCCCGGCGACCTTCGCCGACGGCCTGCGCCCGGCCACGTGGGTCGGTGCGGCTGTGGTCGGTGCCGGCGCTCTAGCTGCCGCCGCCATTCCAAGGCGCCGTCGGGCCGCGAGCGTCGGCGACGAGCCCTCGACCGAGGTCATGTCGGCGGCATAGACCCATAAGGGGAAATGGGGATTGGGGAGTAGGGGTCGCCGTTCGGCCGGATGGTGGCACCCGCGTGGACCGGCCTGGTCCGACCCGTAGAGGGATCCCCGAGTGCGACCAGCGTTCGGGCATGCGCCTTCCACTGAAGAACAACGTCGGCCACGGATCTAGCCAGCGGTCGGGACGCCGGTATGCAGCAACGCCGTCGTCGGCGCGAGACCCATCCGCGGTGGCGCCAACCGGGCATCGATCGCCGACCGCGGCGATGAGGTCGGCGCCGCAGCGAGATCTCCTGCCGCAGAACGAGGTACGGCGGTTCCGTTGGGTCCTTAGCCTGTGCGCGTGATCAGGAGGTGCTTGAACTAGCGCGAACATGGCGTCGTCCTGTGATCACGGACACTCCCGGGCTGGAGAGCCGGCAGCCCGGTCTGGATGTCTCCAGGCCCAGAGTGGCGTACGGCCAGCGTCGTCTCCCGCGCGTGCGCGTCGGCGGTCAGCGCACCACTGGGAACACGAGATGGGTGACGCGGTCGCCCTGAACGCAGACCGATGGGTTGCCGAGCAGCACGTCGTCAGCCGAGAGCTTGCCGAAGAAAGGGCGGTTGCCCTCGCCCATCACGACCGGGACGAGGTCGACGGCCACCTCGTCGAGCAGCCCCTGGTCCAGGCACTGCCGGGCGATGGTGCCACCGGTGACCGCGACGACGCGGTCGGCAGCGAGCGTCTGTGCATGAGCGACTGCGGCCGCTACACCGTCGGTCACGAAGGTGAACGGTGCCTCGGGGTGTGCGTCGACCCAGTCGGTGGGGACCCGGTGCGTCACGACGACGACGGGGACGTCCAGTGTGTGACGACCCTGCCAGCCCTCGGCCACCTCGAACAGCGTCCGGCCGCAAACCAGTGCGCCGACTGAGGACACCCACCGCCGCCAGTGTTCCGAGCTCGGCGGGGTCAGGTGGACGGCGAAGTCCCCAGCGGGAGTCGGGATCTCGACCTCGCCGTTTTGCAGCCAGTCGAACAACCGGCCGATGGTGTTGTCCTGCTTGGCGACGTACCCGTCGAGCGACATGATCGCCTGCGCCACCACCTTGCCCATGGTGCCTCCCCTCCTCAGGCGTGCTGCGGCCGGTAAACGTGCACCACGATGCCGCTGGGAAACGACAAGGCCTCGACGAGGTTCAGGTGCCTCGAGTCCGGCAGTTGGTCGAACAGGGCCCATCCTGTGCCCAGCACCAACGGCTGGACCAACAGGCGGTACTCGTCGATCAGGTCCGCCGCAGCCAGAGCGCCGGCGAACCGTCCACCGCCCCACACGATCACGTCCGGGCCAGGCTCGGCCTTGATCGCGGCGATCTCGGTCGCAAGGTCGCCCCGCGCAACCCGGGTAACCGGCCAGATCGCCTCGGCGTCGCTGAGCGTCTTGGAGAACACGACCTTTGGGATGTCGTTCATCGGGGCCGCGTACTCGTCGTCCGACTGCGGCCAGTATGACGACATCTCCTGGTACGACGTGCGGCCCATGAGGTGGGCACCGGCCTTGCTGATGCGGTCGAGCTTCCACTGCTTGAGCTCCGCGCCCTCGGGGATCGCGATCCCGGGGTGCTCACGGTCGCTGCCGACGAACCCGTCCAGTGACATCGACATGTACAAGATGACGTCTCGCATGACCTATCCCTCCTCTGTCTTGTTCCCGTCAGGTTGACGGTCGTCGAACAACATCCGAACCCTCGGACGGTCACCGGTGCTCCGGCGTTCTTGAGGACGGACCACGGCAGGACCTGGTTCGCCTCGAGTGGATCCTTGCGCAGCCGGACCAGGGTTCCCTCGTCCACCGGCTCGAGGGGTATAGGTGTCGATGGCCTCGTCCTCGGGCTTGCCCTGGTACACGAACCACCCTGACCAGCCGGTGTGGGCAGTCGATCTCGAGGTAGGCGCCGCGGACGGCGAACTGCTGGCAATCGGGCGCATGATGGATGAAGCGGTAGCGCCTGCCGATCCGGAGATCGAGCTTGTCGATCACAGCCCGAGGTGGCGTGGACCCACCAGCGGACAGATGCTCGGCCTCGGTGTGGAGCTGGAAGACCAGCTGCGGTGCCTTCACGACGTTCCGGAGCGCTATCACCTGCTCATCGGCCGGTGCTGGGGGCCGGCCAGTCGATCGTCCGGGCGGGGCGGCCTGTGAAGCCGTCCATCGAGACCGACGTCAGCAGGATCAGCCTGCGGCTTCTCATGACGCCACCCGGTAGCGCAGGTGCGTGACGCCGGGCGCGTCCAGCACGCGCGTGAGGTCGAGGTCGATGCGGTCCGCGCCGAACAGCCGCCGCCCGTCGCCGAGCACGACCGGGATCAGGTGGATCTCCAGCTCATCGAGCAGGCCCTCGCGCAGCAGCGACTGCGCAAGGCCGGCGCCGTGCACCATCACGTCCTGGTCGCCGGCGGCCGCCTTGGCCTCGCGCATCGCGGTGGCGGCGTCGGGCACGTAGTGGACCCAGCCGCTCTGCGGCTTCGGCGGAGTGCCGCGCGTGGGCACGAAGATCGGCACGCCGTGATGGTCGCCCCCCCCAGTGACCGGCAAAGTCGAACGTCTTGCGGCCGACGACGACAGCACCCGTCGCCATCACCTCGGCGAACGCCTGCCCGCTCAGCCCCGGCGGGTCGAAATGCGGCCAGTCGGAGACGGGCTCGCCGAGCCACTCGTGCAGCCGGTGGCCGCCGTTCCCGAGCCCGTTGCCGGGGCCGTCTTCCGGGCCGGTGATGAACCCGTCGAGCGACATCGACATGTACAGGACTGACTTCGTCATGCGGTCTCCTGCCTCAGGGCCTACAGTGCCCGTTCCAGCCGGTCGAACGCGTGCGGCACACCGCGGCCGTGCTCGTCGCGCAGCTCGTCGGACGGGAAGCCCCACTGGACCATCGTCATCAGGGTCGCCCCGTCTCGGGGCGCGAACGTGAACTCGGTGCTGAAGGCGAGCCGCGACCCATCGAGGCGGGTCTCGGTCGTGGACAGCAGCAGGCGGCGGGGACGTTCGATCGCCTCGAACACGTGCACGTGCCGGTAGAGCTCGGCCGGCGACCGGCCGAAGGTGATCTCCCAGGCGCCGCCGACGCGCAGCTCGCAGCGCGAGTCGACGACCCAGCCCGGCGCGTCGTTGCCGTAGAACTCGCGCTGTCCCCCCGGGCTCGTGAACAGGTCGAACACGCGCGCGGGCGACGCCTGGATCAGGCGCTCGTAGCGGAGCTCGCGGCTCACTCTGCGCCCTCTACGAAGCGCTCGAAGCGGTCCAACCGGCCTTCCCAGGTGCGGCGATGGGTCTCGATCCATTCGCCCGCCTCACCGAGCGTCGTGGCCGGGCCCAGCCGGCACTCGCGCACGCGGCCCACCTTCTCGGTCTGGACGAGGCCCGCGAACTCCAGGATCCCGACGTGCTTCTTGATCCCGTTGAGGGTCAGGCCCGAGGGCCCAGCCAGCTGGCTCAGCGTTGCGGTGCCGCGGCCGAGGCGCTCGAGGATGCCCCGTCGCTGGGGGTCCGAGAGCGCGAAGAACGTGGCGTCGAGCGTTGCCGATGGTGCACCCATCGGTGCACTATACACCTGCTCGCCCGCTGGTTGACGGTGGCCGGCCTGACGTCGTGACGGCCACCTTTCCCCGGCCACCGAGCCGTGTCGTAGAGGGATCCCCTACCGGGACTGGATAGTGAACCGCGCCCTGCATCTCCTAGCCCGGCGGCACGAGCCACAGGATGCTTGCAAGAGCGAGCGGTCGTGTCTTCAGCGCGCGCAAAATCGGCATTTAGTGCGGCTTCTGGCCCGGGATAGCAGATCACATGGCCATGGCCGAGACGCATAGTCATGCACAGGCAAGGATCGTGCTGCATCGCCCAAACCCGCTGTCATCGGCATGTGCGGTAGCAGGTGGCGTGACAGCCAAGTCGCGGCCGCAATCTGGTTGAAGGTTGCCAGCAGTCCGGCGGGGGCGCGCACTCGTCAGTCGGGTGGTTCCATGGGGAGTCGGCGGGCGCGGATATGGTGTCGCTGATCACGATAAGAGCACCTGCGGCGAGATCATCGGTGATTTGCTCGAGATTCGCGAGAATGACGGCGGCGAGAGATCGGGCTTGCTTGTCCGTGCGCCGGAGCAGGATGACACTCGGCGCCAGGACGGGCGCGTTGGCGAGGAGCTCCCCGAAGTCGGTATCGGCGGATACGAGGATCCGGTTTTCCCGGTCTGCCGCGGCCATGATCTGCTCATCGGGCTGGCCCCCGAGCCGAGCTCGTTGCGCAGTCGTGGCCTGCCGCGCGCAGCAGCTCCGCCATCCGGGCCGGGAGGCACTCGTCGATCAGGAATCTCACGCGGTGAGCCGGACCGGAAGCTCGCGTTCATCGACGGCCCGCGCTGCATAGCCCAGGCAGGCTTGCACGTCGGCGGTGCTTAGCTGCGGGTACTCAGCAATGATCTCCTCGGCGGTGGTCCCTAGATCGGGCACTTCCGGCGCAACGGCGGGTCGAGCACGGTGCGCCGGATCGGAAGCCAGGACGCCACGAACAGATCGCGGTGTGGCCCAACGCCGACACGACCTACCCCAACCAGCGCATCCCCGAACTAGTCGCCCCGCTGGACAAAGATCTCGGCCTGGACCAGGTCGCCGGGGGCGAGGACCAGGGAGGATGGCCCCCACATCCCCGACCTGGACTCCGGGGCTGCGCGCCTCCGCCGCCACGTGCCGCCCTCTACCTGCGGCTGCTCCCCCCGGTTCTCGCGCGTAACCACGATCACCATCGCGTTCCTGGTCAACTGCACCGCGTCCGCTACCTGCCGATCGCCTACGCCAAACGGGCCGGCACATCCAATTCCACTTCAATCAAGGACGCCTACCGCTACATCCTGCAGATCCTGCGGATGGTGCTGCACTTCGATCCGCTCAAAGTGGAGACACTTGATCATACGATTCGGTCGTCTGGTGCTCAGCTCGGCTGGGGCACGATGCGGATATAGGGCCGGGGTGCCTTCCATCCCTCCGGATAGATCGTCTTCGCCTCGTCATCGG
>JAOPYP010000089.1 GCA_025964635.1 Actinomycetes bacterium
CGACACGATCTCCGGCATGATCGACGCATCAGCCACCCTGAGACCCGCCAGCCCGCGTACGCGCAACTGAGGATCGACAACCGACAACGAGTCGACTCCCATCCGGCACGATCCGGCCGCATGGCCATAGGACTGGACGGCGTCGCGCACAAACGCGGCCATGACCGCGTCATCGGCGCCAAGGAGCGGATGGTGACGACCGCGCCAGTCGTCGAACGCAGCCGCTTCGCTGATTTCCAGAGCATGACGTAGGCCCGAGACCAGCGCCCGCATGTCGTAGTCCTCGTCGAGGTAGCGGAAACCGATCGGCGGAGCCGACCGGACGTCGGAACCGGCGAGCGTCAGCGTCCCCCGACTCGCCGGCCGCATATGCCCGACGCCGAAGGTGTATCCGTGCTCGGGAGATGTCTGCCACGGATTGGCAAACGGAACATGGATAAAGACGATCTGCAGATCGATCGACACCCGGCCCGGCTCGCTGTCCAGCATCAGGGTGACCTGGCCAAGATTGCCGGTCGGGGCGGGCAGCGGTCCGCTCGCCTGGACCGTCAGCCCGGCCAGAATGATGTGGTCCTGCAGGTTGCGGCCGACGCCAGGCAGGTCGTGCCGGACTTTCACGCCGACCTGCTCAAGCTGGGCGGCGGTACCGATCCCGGAGTAGAGCAGGATGTGCGGGCTGCCGATGGCTCCCGCGCACAGGACGATCTCGGCAGCGGCTGCGTAGTGGCGCAGCTCGCCGCTGACGATGACATCGACGCCGGTGCAGCGTTCGCCGTCCAGCGTCAGTCGTTCGACGAACGCCCCTGGCAGCAGATCGAGGTTCTCGCGACCGAGCGCCGGCTCGAGGTAGGCGGTCGCGGTGCTCTGCCGCCGACCGTCGACGATCAGGAGGTCATGGCTGCTTGCGCCGCGCAGTTGCTCGCCGTTCAGGTCGGCGGTGAGCGGATGTCCGGCCTGCTGGGCCGCGGCCAGGTACGCCTGCGACAGCGGGTGTAGCTGCGCGGCCGGCGCCGGTCGCAGCGGTCCGCTGGTGCCGCGGTAGCGCGGATCACCGTGTGGTACCGATTCGGACCGTTTGAAGTACGGCAGCACGGACTCGTAGTCCCAGCCCGTGCAGCCCTGGAAGGCCCACGCGTCGAAGTCGCGACGGTCGCCGCGCAGAAACGCCATGGCGTTCGTACTGCCTGAACCGCCTACTGTCCGGCCACGAGGAATGTCGTGCACGTGCCCGGTCCTGGCCTGCGGAACGGTCTCGAATGCCCAGTCGACATCGGTTTTGTAGAGCGCGGGCCACGTGTGCGTGGTGGAGATCCGTTCGCTGGTGTCGGCAACTCCGGCCTCGACCAGCAGCACCCGCCGGCTCGGATCCGCACTCAGGCGCGCCGCCACCACGCAGCCGGCGGTGCCGGCGCCGATGACGATGTAGTCAAAGACGCGATCCTCGATCACAACGAGACCACCATGGTCTTGGTTTCCAGGTACTCCTCGAGGGTTTCCCGGCAGGTCTCGCGGCCCCAGCCCGATTCCTTCGTCCCGCCGAACGGCAGCGCCGAGTCAGCGGCCTGGTAGCAGTTGACCCATACCTGGCCGGATTCGATCGCGGCTGCCATCCGGTGAGCGCGGGAGATGTCCCTGGTCCAGACCGCGGCACCGAGCCCGAATCGCGTGTTATTGGCCAGGGCCAGCACTTCGTCCTCGGTGTCGAACGGAACCGCGCAAACGACGGGACCGAAGATCTCCTCGTGCATGATGTGTGAATCGGGCTTGGCGTTCACCAGGACGGTGGGTTCAGCGAAGTAACCCTCACCCGCGACCGCATGCCCACCGGTTACCACCTCGGCCCCCTCGGCGATGCCGATGGCCACGTAGCCGAGGACCTTATCGCGGTGTTCCGCGGAGATCAGCGGACCCATCTGAGTCGCCGGATCGCTCGCCATCGAGATGGGGGTCTGCTCCGCAGGCTTGAGCACGATCGTGCACCCGGCGGCCAGCGCCGGGGCGCACGCCCGGGCGGCCTGGTTGAGCGGCAGGTTCCAGGGGGTGATCACGCCGACCACGCCGAGCGGTTCACGCAGGGTGTAGTCGTGCAGGTTGGGCTGGATGTCGAGGACCTCGCCGGCCGGCAGGTTGACGAGGGCGGCATAGAACTCGAAATACTCGGCGGCGCCACGGATCTCCGCAGTGGAGAGGGCCAGCGGTTTTCCGGTCTCAGCGGTCTCCATCTGGGCCAGCACATCGACCTCGGCCAGCAGGCGGCGACCGATGGCGGCGAGGATACGGCCGCGGTCTAGCGACCCTAGGTGCCGCCACGACGCACGGGCGCGGCGCGCGGCCCGAACCGCACGGTCTACGTCGGCCGCGGTGCCCAGGTTCACCTGGGTGCCTGGTCCGCCGGTCGAGGGATTGGCGAAGGTGTGGGTGGTTCCGTCGCAGGACGCCGCGGACTCGCCGTCGATCCAGTGCAGCAATGGTCCGCTCATGGCGCCACATCTGCCTGGGATCCATCCCGCGTCGCTCCAAGCAGCCTGTACATCTGAGTGTGGTCGGTGGCCGGGCTCACCTCGCCGGCGATGCGGCGCCACTGGTCGGCCACGTGCCCGGCGACCTCAACCGGACGGTCGAGGGCCCGGGCGAGGCCGATGGCGAGGCCGACGTCCTTGGCCATCAGCTGCAGGGAGAATCCGG
>JAOPYP010000102.1 GCA_025964635.1 Actinomycetes bacterium
TGGCGGCACGCCCAGGTGTTTGACGCGCGGCGCGGCTCCGTCCGTGCCTGGCTGAGGACCATCACCCATAACCTCGCCGTCGACGTCGTCCGTGCGCGGACCTCGTCGCCCGTGGACCCGGACGATCTTCCCGCTATCCTCACCGCGGTGACCGACACCCCGGAACGGGTCGCCGAGGCCCACGACAATGCCGCGGAACTGCGCCGCACGCTGGCCGGGCTGCCAGAGCCGCAGGCCCGGGCGGTGGCCATGGCCGGCATCTACGGCATGACGGCAGCGCAGGTCGCCGACAGCGAGCACATCCCCCTGGGCACCGCGAAAACCCGGATCAGGGACGGGATGCAGAAACTGCGGGCCGCCTACCTCCCGGAGGAGGCCGGTAATGAGTGAGCTGAACGAGATGGGATGCCGCGAATTCTCAGACGCCGCCGCCGAACTGGCGCTCGGTGTCCTGACCGGGCGTGAGCGCGCGCAAGCGCTCGCGCACCTGGACCACTGTGCGCCGTGCCGCGAGAAAGTCCGCCAGCTGACGGCGACCGGCGAGGGGCTGCTGGGACTGCTGCCCAGCGTGGAGCCTCCGGCGGGATTCGAGGCACGGGTGATGGACCGCATTGGCCTCGCCCCGCCCGCCCCGAGCCCGGCCAGCCGGGCTAGCTGGATCAGCCGGATGTCCCTCCCGGGCCGGAAACCTGCTCGCGGGGCCGCCCCAGGCCAGGCCAGGCCGGCCGGGCGAACCCGGCGGGTGCTGGCCCTAGCGGCCGTCTCACTGGCAGTCGTCGCGGCTGGCCTGGGAGGGTGGGGCCTGCGGCCCGGCACCCCGGCTCCAGCCGGCGCCCCGCTGAGCTCCGCCACTCTGCAATCCGTCAGCCACCAGGCAGCGGGAAAGATCTTTCTCTACGAGGGCAGTTCACGGTGGCTGTACATGTCCGTCAACATGCCCTCGGGGAACGGCACCGTGATCTGCGAGGTGCAAAGCCGGGATGGCCACATCGCCACCGTCGGCTCGTTCCGGCTGACCGACGGCCGCGGCTACTGGGGCAGTCCGGTCCCTCCGACCCATGGGTCGCTCACCGGCGCGCGGCTGGTCGGGCCGGGCGGCACCGTGCTGGCCACCGCCAGCTTCCACAGCGACTAGGTTCCCGCCCCGGCCGGCTCAGGCCGGACAGTTGACGCAACCAGTAGGTTGCCATACTATGGCAACCGTTCAGTTGCTACTTACTGGAGGCGTCATGGGTTTTCCTGATCGCATCGAGCGGACCGTGGAGCTCGCTCACCCGCCGGCCAAGGTGTGGGCGGCGATTACCACGGCCGAGGGCCTGGCCAGCTGGTTCGGCCAGCAGGCAGCGATCGACCTGCGTCCGGGCGGGTCGGCCAGCCTGAAGTGGGACCACGGCCACACCGCCGACATGCGGGTCGAACGGGTCGAGGAGCCGACGGTATTCGGCTACACCTGGCACATCTACGGCCTGCCCGATGACGATCCGCGCCGCACCTACGTCGAGTTCACGCTCGAACCGGCCGGTACGGGCACCCGGCTGACCGTGGTCGAATCCGGCTTCAGCCAGCTGCCGGAGGACGCCCACCGCGAGGCATTCGACGGCAACACCCGGGGCTGGGCGAGCGAGCTCGGTGAGCTGGCCGACTACCTCGATGCCGCCTGACAACGAGGCGATCGCCGAACAGGTCTTCGCCTCCCTGGCCGACCCGAGCCGGCGCGCCATCCTGGCCGCGCTGGCGTCGGGTGGGCCGGCCACGGCCACGGACCTGGCCACTCGCCTCCCGATCACGCGGCAGGCGATCGCCAAGCACCTGGCCCTGCTGGCCGAGGCGGGCCTGGTGACGGCCGAACCGGGAGAGCGGCGCCGGGTGCGCTACCGGCTGCGCTCCGCCCCGATGCAGGTGGCTCAACAGTTCCTCGCCGCGCTGGCCCGCGACTGGGACGGCCCGCTCGGTGCGCTGAAGGACCAGCTCGACCGTGACGCTGGAGGGCCCGCCACAACCCTGCTCCCCGAAACCCCGGCACAGCATGGCTGATCACGGATTCACCGCCACCTTCGCAGTGGCGACCTCAACCGGAAGGCGGACCTGACCATGAAGACTCCCCCGATCGTCACACAGCCCGAATGGGAGGCTGCGCGCCAGCAGCTGCTGGTGAAGGAGAAGGAAGTGACCCGCGCCCGTGACGCGCTGGCCGCCGAGCGGCGCCGGATGCCGTGGGTGGCTGTGGAGAAGGACTACCAGTTCGAGGGCCCCCGCGGCCCGGCCAGCCTGCCCGGCCTGTTCGAGGGCCGCCGCCAGCTGATCGTCTACCGCGCGTTCTTCGAGCCCGGGGTGCACGGCTGGCCCGGCCATGCCTGCCCCGGCTGCTCCCTGGTCGCCGACCAGGTCGCCGACGTCGCCCACCTGAACGCCCGCGACACCACGCTCGTGTTCGCCTCCCGCGCGCCGCAGCCCGACATCGAGCGGGTCAAGGCCCGGATGGGCTGGCAGATCCCCTGGTACACCATGACCGACAGCTTCGACGCCGACCACGGCGTCGACGAATGGCACGGCACGAACGCGTTCATCCGCGACGGCGACCGCGTGTTCCGCACCTACTTCATCAACAACCGCGGCGACGAGGCCATGGGAGGCACCTGGGCCTACCTCGACCTCACCGCGCTCGGGCGCCAGGAGGAATGGGAAGACTCCCCCGACGGCTACCCCCAGACCGCGCCGTACTCCTGGTGGAGATGGCACGACGCCTACGGCGACGGCGCCCATGAGTGAGCCGGCGAACGCCGGACAGCCGGGCGCTGGCGCGGCCAGCGCACCGGGAATGCCTGAGCTGGTCGACCGGGCCACCTTCCAGGCCGGACTGGACAGGCTGCGGGCGCGGGAGAAGGCGCACACCCGCGAGGGTGACGCGATCACGGCGGCCCGGCGGCGGCTGCCGATGGTGGAGCTGGACCCCGCCATCCCGCTGACCGGCCCGGACGGCCCGGTCGCGCTGCCAGAGGCGTTCGAGGGCCGCCGCCAGCTGATCGCCTACTACTTCATGTGGCACGCCGGCCGGCCCGCCGCCGACCAGTGCGAGGGCTGCACCTTCTATAACGGCCAGATCGGCGAGCTGTCGTCCCTGCATTCCCGGGACGTCACGTATGCCACCTTCTGCCAGGGCCCGTACGAGGAGAGCGCCCGCTACCGGGACTTCATGGGCTGGGACATGCCGTGGTACTCAGCACATGCCTCCCTCGGCACGCTCCTCGCCGG
>JAOPYP010000116.1 GCA_025964635.1 Actinomycetes bacterium
GCCGTCGGCCGGCCCCCGCCCCGCTGGCCGGCCCGGTGAGGATCACCAGCCCGGGCGGCATGGAAAGCCGCCGCGGCGGGCCCGCCCGCCTGCAGATCAAGGGCTCGGCCGGGCTCACCTACCACGCCACCGGGCTCCCGGCCGGCCTGACGATCTCCCCGGCCGGGCTGATCACCGGGGCCGGCCGGACGCCCGGCACCCGCACCGTCACGGTCACCGGGACGTCGGCCGCGGGGGCCATCACGGCCACCACGTTCGTCTGGACCGTCTCGCCGCCACCGAATTTCTAGCCCCCTCCCGCTCCTCCCGAAAGGACAGCCATGAGGCTCCTCCCCCATACCGCGACGTGGCGGCGCTCCCGCTCCCGCGTCCTGGCCACCCTCACGGCGGCGCTCGCCCTCACCGCGGCCTTACTGGCCGGGACGGCGCACAGCGCCGAGGCCGCGACCCTGCTGTCGCAGGGCAAGACCGCGACCGCGTCCTCCGCCGAGAACGCGTCGTTCGCCGCGTCGGCGGCCGTGGACGGGAACACCGGCACCCGCTGGTCCAGTGCGTTCTCCGACCCGCAGTGGCTCCAGGTCGACTTGGGCGCGTCCGCGTCGGTCAGCCAGGTGGTCCTGCAGTGGGAGGCGGCCTACGCCACCGCGTTCCAGATCCAGACGTCCGCTAACGGCACCAGCTGGACCACGATCTACTCCACCACGACCGGGACCGGCGGCACGCAGACCCTCAACGTGACCGGGACCGGCCGGTATGTGCGCATGTATGGCACCGCCCGGGCCACCCCGTACGGCTACAGCCTGTGGGAGTTCCAGGTCTACGGCACCACGGGCGGCACCGGCGCCTCGTGCAGCACCACGGACGCCGCGCTGAACCATCCGGCCACGGCGTCCTCGCTGGAGAACGCGTCGTTCCCGGCGTCGGCGGCCGTGGACGGGAACACCGCCACCCGCTGGTCCAGCGGGTTCTCCGACCCGCAGTGGCTCCAGGTCGACCTGGGCTCCAGCCAGACCATCTGCGAGGTGACGCTCGCCTGGGAGGCGGCCTACGCGACCGCGTTCCAGATCCAGGTCTCGCCCGACGGCACGAACTGGACCACCGTCTACTCGACGACGACCGGCACGGGCGGCACCCAGACGGTGTCGGTGTCCGGGACCGGCCGGTACGTCCGCATGGACGGCACCGCCCGCGCCACCGCGTACGGGTACAGCGTGTGGGAGTTCGGCGTCTACACCACGGGGGCAGGCGGCGGCCCCACGCCGACGCCCACCCCGACGCCCACGTCGACCTCCACCGGGTCGGGCGCGCCGCCTGCCTCGTTCTGGGGCAACACGAGCGCCATCCCCGCGGCCACCCACGTCCTGGAACTCTCGATCGTGAACCAGACCAACGGTCAGTACCCGGACAGCCAGGTCTACTGGAGCTTCAACGGCCAGGAGCAGTCGATCGCCCAGCAGCCGTACGTGGACATGCCGGCCAACTCCGCGGGGCGGATGTACTTCTACCTCGGCTCCCCGACCAGCCCGTACTACGACTTCATCGAGTTCACGGTGGGCACCTCGTCGATCAACGTGGACACCACCCGAGTCGACCGGTTCGGCCTCAAGCTGGCCCTGCTACTGCACGGCCACGATGGGTCCAACCAGCAGGTCGGCGAGAATTACGCCACGTTCCAGGAGAGCCGCACGGCCACGTTCCAGCGGTTCCAGAACGCAGTGCCGACCCAGTTCAAGGAGCTGGCCACGGACAACGCGCCGTACGGCATCCCATCGCCGGGCAACGACCCGGCATTCCAGGCGGGCGGCGCCTACGCGAACTACTTCACCAGCTACGCCGCGTCGGTGGGTGACACCAGCGACTCCACCGCGCAGATCTTCGGCTGCGGTGGCACGCTGTCCGCTAATCCGCCGCTGTGTGCCGGGCTGAACCGGCACGTGGCGCAGTTGCCCGCGGCGCAGCAGTCGAACCCGGCCAACTTCTACCAGGCGGCCCCGGCCAACTACTACGCCCAGTTCTGGCACCAGAACGCGATCAACGGGCTGCAGTACGGCTTCCCGTACGATGACGACGCCGGGCAGTCCTCCGACATCTCGATCACCAACCCGCAGTACATGGTGGTGGCGGTGGGCTGGTAGCCCCGTGATTCCCTGGCCGGGCCTCCGGGCCCGGCCAGGCGGCCCTGGGCCCGGGCCTGGTCAGGGGGCGGCCGGCCCGGGTGCGGCCAGGGCCAGGCCCAGGGCGGCAGCATGCCGGTGGCCGGCGGAGGGCCCGGCCAGGGTGCCGGCCACGTTCGCCCGCCCGGCGGTGACCCCCTCGGGGAGCGTGCGCAGCAGCACGCCGAGCAGCTCATCGTCCCCGGCCGGGCCGCCCACGATCAGGACCTGGCCCAGGTCGCCGCCGAGCGTGCGCAGCGCGCGGGCCAGGTTGGCCGCGAACACGGCTTCCTTCAGGCGGAGCCGGATCGCCCGCCACTCGGCCGGGCTGTGCCGGCGGTCGAACGGCAGCCATCCGGCCGGGCCCGCGGCGGCGAGCATGCCCGCGGCGGCCGGGGCGGCGGGGCCATCGAGGAACCCCCGGCTCCCGTCCTCCGCCTCGAACCGCTGGCTTCCGTCGAACCGGACGCACGGGCCCCGCTTCACCCAGTCGGCCGCCGCGCGGGGCACGCCCAGGGTCTCCGCGACTGCGACAGTGAGCAGTTCCCCGGCCCCCGCCGCGACGACTTCCGCGTCCGGCGCGATGACGTCGACGGTGCCCGCGCCCACGTCGACCACGACGGCGTCGGGCCGGGCGCCCGGCGTGGTGCAGGCACCCAGCCGGGCCGCGGCGGGCTCGCTGAGCACGCAGCGCACCGGGCAGCCGAGCAGGTCGGCGAGCACGGCCGTGTGGCCGGCACCGGGACTGAGCTGGTGCAGCGACGAGACCAGCACGGCCCGGCCCACGCTGCCCCGCCGGGCGGTCGCGGTATCGGCCGCGGCGGCCAGGTCCACCGCGAACAGGTCGTCCAGGCTGCTCTCGCCGTCCGGCGTGCCGAGCGCGGTGACGGTGCCGACCGGCCAGCCCGCCAGCTCGGCGCACGCGGCCCGCAAGCCGATCCGGCGGCCGTGCGCCACGACCCACGGCTCGGCCAGACCCCGGGCAGCCAGACCCGGGGCAGCCAGACCCGGGGCAGCCAGGCCCGGGGCGGACGGATCGCGAGCAGGCGACCCGGGCACCGGCTGCGAGGCAAGCCCGATCACGCCGTTGCCGTAGTCGAGCAGGGCGCGGCTTACCGTGGACGCGTCCCCGGCCTCCCCGTGGCCGAGCCGCAGCGCGGCGGCCAGGGCGACCGGGTCGGTCAGCAGGGTCATTGGCTGGCCGGGCCGCCGGACCTCCACGGCCAGCAGGCGGCAGGCGGCGGCCGCGGTCACGTCGACCTGGTCGATGACAGGGACCGCGGCGTCCAGCCGGTTGGCGATCAGCACGCCTTCGTCGCTTCCGGCGAGGACCGCACCGATCTGGGTCCCGGCCGCGAGCAGCTCGCGGAGCCGACGCGCCGCTGCCACGTAGCCCAGGCTGGCCGGCACCAGGGCGACCCGCGCGGCCTCCAGTGCCGCCCCGTCCGCCCACTCGCCCTCCGGCGGTTTCCCCCCTGGCCACTGCCCTTCTGGCGGTTCCCCCTCCGGCCGCTCCCCCTCCGGCCGCTCCCCCTTCAGCCGCTCCCCGCTCAGCCGCTCCCCCATCAACCACAGGGGCGTGCCGACGCAGGCGCCGGCGCCGCCGGGCGTGGTGACGCCGGCGGCGAGCACACGCAGGCGGCCGGTATCCGGCACGACGGCCGGGATGGTCAGCGTCGCGGTGCCGACGGCCCGCAGCGGCGCGATACGGGCCTCGCCGACCACCGTGCCCAGCCGCCGCTCGATCCGGCGGACCAGGGCGGCCGCGCCGCGCAGCGAGTCCGCCGATCCCTTGCGGCCCCGGGTGGGCAGCCGGTCTGCCCCCAGCAGCCGCCCGCCGTCCAGCACGACGACCTCGGTCGTCGCGTTCCCGATATCGACCCCCGCCACCACCGTCACCGGCCGGACCTCCATGATCGTGGTGCATTGCGCGCCGTCGGCGGCAATGCCACTTAGCTTAGTTTGATCTTGGTTGGCTGGGTGTGTCAGTGCTGGGTGTTGTGGCTGCAGGCCGGCATGATCACCGTTTGTGGCTGATGATGGCGTGGTGGGCGGCGGTCGTCTGACGGATTGGGTATCCCTGGGCGTGCTGGCGTCCTGGGTGCCGAGGGATGCGGTTGATGATGTGGTCGCGGGGACGGGCCGGGTCGCGCGGCGGGCTGGGGGGAAGCTGCCGCCGCATGTGGTGGTGTACCTGGTGATGGCGCTGGCGCTGTTTGCTGATGACGATTACGAGGAGGTCGCTGCCCGGCTGACCGGGACGCTGGCGGAGTGGGGCTGCTGGGATCAGTCGTGGCAGGTGCCGACCTCAGGCGGGATTACCCAGGCCCGGCAGCGGCTGGGCGCTGAGCCGCTGGCGGAGCTGTTCGCGCGGGTGGCGGTGCCGGTCGCGGAGGAGGACACGGACGGGGCGTTCCTGGGGCCCTGGCGGCTGATGGCCATCGACGGGTTTGAGTGGGATGTCCCGGCCACGGCGGAAAACGTGGCGGCGTTCGGGTTCCACGGCGCCAGCAGCGGCGGGCAGACGGCGTTCCCGAAGGCGCGGGTGGTGACGGTCAGCGAGTGCGGCTCGCACGCGGTGGCCGGTGCCGCGACCGGCGGGACCACGGGCAAGGGCAGCGGGGAGCAGACGCTGGCCCGCCAGCTGTACCCGCGGCTGGAACAGGACTGGCTGCTGCTGGCTGACCGCGGCTTTTACAACTGGAAAGACTGGTGCACCGCTGCTGATACCGGGGCCGCGCTGCTGTGGCGGGTCAGGTCGCCGTATACCCGGCTGCCGGTCCTGGAGGTGCTCCCCGACGGGTCATACCGCTCGGTGCTGATATCGCCGAAGCTGAACCGGGAATCGGCGCGGCGGCCGGTGATCGCCGCGGCCTCCCGCAGTGAGGCCCTGGACCCGGCGCTGGCCCGGTATGTCCGGGTGATCGATTATGAGATACCGGACCGGACCGGGAACGGCAAGGGCGATGTAGTCACCTTGATTACCACGATCACCAGCCCGGGCCAGGGCGCCGCGGCGGTCCTGGCCCAGGCCTATCACCAGCGGTGGGAACACGAGACCGGCAACCAGCAGCTGAAAACCTACCTGCGCGGCCCGGGCCGGGTGCTGCGCTCAGGATCCCCGGACCTGGTCCGCCAGGAGATCTACGGCTACCTGCTGACCCACTACGCGATCAGCGCCCTGACCTGCGCGGCGGCTACCGCCGCAGGCATCGACCCCGACCGGGTCAAGTTCAGGCGCACCGTCCGCATCGTGCGCCGCCGGGTCACCGACCCGGCCTTTTCCCCCTGAGCACGCCAGCGGCATCCTGGACCGCGTCATGGCCGACATCACCCTGAAGAAAAACCTCAATCCCCGCCGCCGGCACCGCACCTACCCCCGCGTCATCAAGCGCCTCCGCCACAACCGCTACCGCCTGAAACATCCCGGCGACACCGGCACCAGACACGACGGCCCGCCGACCATCAAGCTCACCGTCCCCGCTCCCCGGCAACTCCGCACCAAGATCAAAATAAGCTAAGTGGCATTGCCG
>JAOPYP010000143.1 GCA_025964635.1 Actinomycetes bacterium
GGAGGTCACCGACGAGCGGTCGAGCGCCGAACTCGGCAGGCTCTGCGGGCGGGCAAGTCGGGTCGAGTTGTTCGAGGGGCACGCGCGTTCCGGTGACGCTCGCGTCGCCAAGTACGGCGGCGGGCCCTTGCCCTGGGCGCCCGGCGAGTCCAGGGAAGCCGGGTCCGCCTCCGTCACCGGTGCGCATTGAGCCGGGGCGATTGCCTTGTTTCAGCCATCCAGGCGAGCGGGTTCACCCGGGACCTTACACACAGAGCCCGCGGAGGGTGCAGTGACGAGGATCGGCTCAGCTGAGGCTCGGATCACACCGACGCGAGCGCCTATCGCAGCCCTGCTCCGCGAGAAGGAGGCCGACGTGCCGAGGAAGTCACCGTGAAGCCGCCACCGTTCCGTTACGCCGCCCCGACGAGCGTCGAGGAGGTGCTCGACCTGCTCGCCGCGAACGCCGACGCGGAACCGCGGGTCCTTGCCGGCGGGCAGAGCCTCGTTCCGCTGATGAACTTCCGTCTCGCCCAGCCTGGGTTCCTGGTCGACCTGCGGCTGGTCGAGGCCCTGACGACGCTTCGGACGGAGCGTGACGTGCTCGTGATCGGCGCGATGGTCCGCCAGTCCGCCGTGGAGCGCTCGCCGGAAGTGGCGCTCGCGGCGCCGCTGCTGGTTGAGGCCCTCGGCTACGTCGCTCACCCGCCGATCCGCAACAGCGGGACCGTCGGGGGCAGCCTGGCTCACGCTGATCCCTCTGCCGAACTGCCAGCTGTCGCGCTAGCCCTGGACGCCGAACTCCTCACTGCCGGCCCCAGTGGGACTCGTACCATCCCCGCGGCCGAGTTCTTCCGCGGGCCGTTCACCACCGCATTGGAGCCGGGCGAGATCCTCACCGAGGTGCGCATTCCGCGCCGTGAGGGCGTCGGCGGCTACGCGTTCGTCGAGTTCGCCCGGACCCACGGCAACTTCGCACTGGTGGGGGTGGCGGCCGTGATCGAGATGGAGAAGGACATCGTCACCGGAGCGTCCATCACGCTGAGCGGGGTGGCGTCGACACCCGTGCGAGCAGCCGCAGCCGAGCGTGCGCTCGCCGGGACTTCCGCGGACGCCGCGACGATTGAGGTCGCTGTCGACGCGGCCGCCGACGAGTTGTCTCCGGCTGGGGACCTGCACGGCAGCACCGCTACCCGTACCGACATCGCGCGCAGCTGCCTGCGCGGGGGCATCCAACTGGCGCTCTCCCGCGCTCAGGATCGGAGGTGAGCGGGGTGGACAAATATGACATCACGTTGATCGTGAACGGACGCTCATCGACCGTGTCGGTCGAGCCGCGCAAGCTGCTCGTCGACGTCTTGCGCGAGGACCTGGGCCTCAAGGGCACGCACATAGGTTGCGAACACGGAGTCTGCGGCACATGCACAGTGCTGCTCAAGGGCCGGAGCATTCGCTCCTGCATCACATTCGCGGTGCAGGCCGACGGGGCAGAGATCCGCACCGTCGAGGGCCTGGCCAATGGGGCCGACCTGCACCCGCTGCAGGACGAATTCTGGACCAAGCAGGGCCTGCAGTGCGGCTACTGCACACCCGGGATGCTCATGCGGGCCTGCGAGATCATCGAGCAGAACCCGGATCCGTCGCCCGAGCAGGTACGGGAGGGGATTGCGAGCAACCTGTGCCGTTGCACCGGCTACCAGTTCATCATCGAGGCCGTGTGCGCCGCCGCGGGGCGGATGCGCGGCGAGGAACAACGCCCGGACCAGGCGACGATGCCAACGGAGGCAAAGGCATGACTACTGCCAGCCGGCCGGCGCCGCCGCCGATTCGCACCCATAAGGACGGCCGAAACTGGGTCGGCAAATCCATCCGCCGCCTTGAGGACCCGAAGTTCCTGCGCGGGCGCGGCGGCTATATCGGCGACATGACCCTGCCGGGCATGCTGCACGTCGCCGTGCTGTCCAGCCCATACGCCCACGCCCGGATCACGGGCATCAATACCGACGCGGCTCTAGCGGCCCCGGGGGTGCACGCGGTGATCACTGGGGCGCAAGCCGCGGAGCTCACCGACCCACTCCCGGACTTCGGGCCGAACCCGGCCGCCCACACCTGGCGCTGCCTGGCCGTGGAAAAGGTGCGCTACGTGGGCGAGGGCGTCGCGGTGGTTGTCGCCGACAGCCGCTACCTCGCTGAAGACGCCCTCGCGCTCATCGACGTGGAATACGAGCCACTGCCGCCTGTCGTGGACCCGGAGCGGGCGCTGGACGAGGGCGCGCCGCTCGTGCACGAGGATCTCGGATCTAACTGCGCCTATGAACGGACCTTCCAGTTCGGCGAGGTCGACCGCGACTTCGCCGACGCCGACGTCGTAATCACCGACCGTCTGCGCTGGCGGCGTTCGGGCGGCCAGCCGCTGGAGACTGTGGGGGCCATAGCCGACTTCGAGGTCGCCACCGGCCAGCTGACGGTGCATACGAACTCGCTGAGCTTCACCAGCTACCTGTTCATGGTGGCCGGGACACTGAAGATCCCGGCGAACAAGCTCGACATCCGCCCGATGCCCGCGGGCGGGAGCTTCGGCTCGAAGCTGTTCGCCACCAAGCCGGCGGTAATCGCCGCGATGTGCTCGCGCGCGGTCGGGCGGCCGGTGGTGTATCTCGAGGATCGCATCGACAACATTTCCAACTGTGACCATCACGGCTCCGACCGCGTCTACGACGTTCAGCTCGCCCTGATGCGCGACGGGACCATGCGCAGCATCAAGATCGACACCGTGGATGACTACGGTGCTTACATCCAGTTTGGTGTTGGCCACCACGGCAACGCGCTCGCCCAGGTCGTGGGGCCGTACCGGATCGCGAGCGTTGAATACCGGGTGCGCGCGGCCCTGACCAACAAGAACCAGCAGGGCGCCTACCGGGGCTTCGGCTCCGAGGTGAACAACTGGATGCTGGAGCAGATGGTCGACAAGGCCGCCCGGGAACTCGGCCTCGATCCGGTGGAGATCCGGCGGCACAACTTCATCCGCGACTTCCCGTACTTCATCCCGACCGGAAACGTCTACGACTCCGGCGACTACGACGGCGTCTTGGACAAGGCACTGAAACTCGCTGAGTACGATCACTGGCGCGCCGAGCAGGTGAAGGCGCGGGAGGAGGGCCGCTATATCGGGATCGGGCTGATCACCGCGCAGGAGCGGTCGGTCTTCTCGGCCACCGAGTTCTGGTTCTGGTTCGACACGCCGGGCGCGCCGGTCACGTCGATGCCGGAGAGCGTGACACTCAAGGTCGACGCTACCGGCGGCATCACCGCCACGCTGTACTCCTGTGCGTTCTGGGGCAACTCGCCCGAGACGATGGTGGCACAGCTGGTGGCCGAGGAGTTCGACTGTGATCCGCACGACGTCTCGATCGTCTACCAGGGCAGCAAGAACGGGCTGCCAGCCACGGGACCGGGCGGATCGCGGACCACGGTCATGCTGGCCGGCGCCGTGGAGGGCGCCACTGCGAAGATCAAGGCCAAGGCGCGGCGGGCTACCGGCTACATGCTGGAAGCCAACCCCGATGACCTCGAGTGGGTCGACGGCGGCTACCAGGTCAAAGGCTCACCCGAGGCGCGCAAGACCCTCGCCGAGATCGCGGTCATGTTGCACCTGTTCAAGCACAGCTTCCCCGAGGACATGGAGTCCGGGCTCGAGGAAAGCAAGGTCTTCGACCACCCGTACACCACGATGCCCTCGGCCGACCGTAAGGACCTTGGCGTCTTCTACCCGTTTATGGGCCACGCCTGCCACGTGCCAGTGATTGAGGTGGACATCGAGACCGGGCAGGTCTCGTTCCTGTCCTATGCGGCTGTGCACGACTGCGGGACGCTGGTGAACCCGCGCTCTCTCGCTGGGCACATCGTGGGTGGCACCGCACAAGGCATCGGCACGGCGCTTTACGAGGAGTTCGTCTACGACGAGGAAGGGCAGCTACTCACCTCCAGTTACCTCGACTACCTCATCCCGACGGCGATAGAGGTACCGGAGCTCAAGATCGGCCACCACGAGACGCCTTCACCCTGGACTCCGCACGGCATCAAAGGCGGCGGAGAAGGTGGCCGGATGATGGCCCCAGCCGCGATCAACGTGGCAGTCAACGACGCCCTCGCCCCGCTTGGCGTCCGGCTGACCGAGCTGCCGATGACCCCGGACCGGATCCTGGCCGCGATCCGGGCCGCCCGGGAGTCGCGATGAGGGTGGCCCGTCGCACCTTGGCAGCTGCGCCGTGACTGACAGAGTGGCGGTGGTGACGGGCGGGAACCGTGGAATCGGCCGGGCCATCGCGGTCGCTCTCGCCGCGGACGGCTTCGCTGTAGCGGTTACGGCCCGCGACGCCGACACATTGGCCGACACGGTCACGGCCATCGAGGCTGATGGCGGGACCGCGCTGGCGCTACCGTGCGATGTCCGTGACGAGGAGTCCGTCACCACGATGGCGCGGGACGTCGCCGACCTCGGCCGGGTGCACACGGTCGTCGCCAACGCCGGGATCGCCGGTCCGACGGCGCCACTCCACGAGATACAGCTCGCCGAATGGCGCAACTGCCTGGCCACTGACCTTGACGGCGTCTTCCTCACCTTCCGCGCCTTCGTCCCGGCGATGATCGAGTCCGGGGCGGGCTCACTCGTCGCGATCTCATCGATGACCGGGAAGCGCCCACTGCACGGCCGCACGCCCTACGCGGCGGCGAAGATGGGCGTGATCGGCCTGGTCCGCACCCTCGCGGTGGAGCTGGGTCCGCACGGGATCCGCGTCAATGCCGTTTGCCCGGGCGCCGTCGCCGGGCCTCGGATCGACGACGTGATCCGCCGCCAGGCCGCCACGCGTGGCATCACCGAGGACGAGGCCCTCCGGGCGTTCACCGGAGCGTCCCCGCTGGCACGGCTGGTCAAGGCGAACGAGGTGGCCGCGGCCTGCGCCTACCTCGCCTCCGACGCGGCCACATCAATCACCGGAGAAGACCTGAACGTCTCCGCCGGCGTCGTCATGTACTAGGAGCAAAAGAATGCAGCTGATCGACATTTCGCAGGACATCTACGAGGGCATGAAGGTCTATCCCGGCCACTTGAAGACGGTGCAGTTCGACCACGCCACGCACGAGGAGACCGCGCCCCGGTTCGACAGCGGCTTCTCGTTCCAGACCACCGGGTTCATGCTCAACGACAACGGCCCGACGCATGTCGACTCCTTCTCCCACCTGGACCCGGACCCGTCCGCGGAGACGATCGAGAAGATGTCGCTCGACCTGTTCTACGGCACCGCAGTGTGCCTGGACGTCACCGATTTCAAGCCCCAGACCGACATCACGGCCGAGGACCTGGACCGCGTGGAGGCAGAGTCAGCGGTGAGGGTGCGGCCGGGGGACATCGTGCTGTTCCACACTGCGACGTGGAACCGGTATGCAGGCGACAAGCGCTACCTGTCGGAGTTCCCCGGGCTGGGGGAGTCGGCCAGCGAGTGGATCGTGCAGCGGCAAGTCAAGACGTTCGGGGTGGACAGCCCGACGCCGGACAACCCCGCGAGCACCAGCTACCCGTGTCATATGATGTGCCGCCGCGAGCACATCACCCACTACGAGAACCTGGCCAACCTCGACAAGATCGTGAACACCCGGTTCACGTTCATCGGGTTCCCGCTCAAGCTCCAGGGTGCCCACGGCGGGCCCACACGCGCAGTGGCGCTGGTGGAGTAAATGGCCATGCGCTCCCGGCCCCGCTAGCGTCCGGGACACTGCTGGTCGATGATTCAGCCTAATCGGGGCAGTGACCATGATTGTCGTCATCAACCACGAAACGTCTGCCATGCGCTTCCGGCTGACCGTTACGCATGCCAGTCGTACTGTTGCGAGCAATGCTTTCACTGGCCGCCGGAGATAAATACAAACTCCCGGTTCCCACTCCATTTGCGGCGAATAAGGGTGGCCGCTTCATAGCGCGGCTGATGGCTGGGCCAGGCAAACGGCCTTACCGAAGTCTCGTATTCCATTGATTCGGTGCTGCTCGGCGTCTGCCCGCGCAGGGAGGCATCCCCAGCACACAACCTGATCGCTAAGCACGTCGCGATGCCGCAGGTAACCGTGCTGCGCAGCCGCCGAAAGGCCCGGCAACCGCCCAGCATGCACGTATTAGCCTCGGTGTTTCGCGATCTTGACGTGGCTGGCTGAGGTGGCGGGCTCTTGCCATTTGTGAGCATCCGGCCACGCCTGGCGCTCACCCCGGCCCGCGCCCGCCCGCGGCGCACGGCCACCGCCGAAATGTACGACGACCATGACACCGCCAGCAGCGTGCTCGCCAAACGCGCCGCCGGATATACCAGCCTCGGATTTCCTGACCCCGCCGCATCCCCACACCCAGTTCGCGCGCAGCCGGGGAAGTCGTTAACCCATTCGCTCGATAATCGATGCGCCATTGCCCGGAACCCGGGTCCGCGCGTCCTGGAACTCAACCACTGCTCAACCACGCGCGACAGCAACGCGCTGAGTACCGCCAACCACTCCCCGCACTCACAGCATCCTGACCAGCCTGAACAGGGACCGCAGCCCACACGTGCCGCCCGGGGAACGGTGCCCCAGACCGCTCCCGCAACGCATGAGACCCGGCCCAACGGACCGGGTCTGACCTGCGAGTTTGATGGTGGCAGGTGCTGGGTTCGAACCAGCGTAGGCTAAGCCGACGGTTTTACAGTGAGCCGATCCCGACCCATCGGAATAGCCACTGATCTGCTGTTTCTCCATTTCCCGCCGTGGGAATACCGCGTTCTGTCCGTGTGGCGTCCGTAGTCCCGGAGTGTGCCTGGTCAGCGCGACGCAGGTTTTGGATCATTTCCCATCAAGTCCAGCTGAGTCCTGCTGCGTCTCATTGTCCCACCGCCGTCCTGGACCCGGCCGGGCATGCCACTGAGCCGCCGGCCTGCCGCAGCCGATGCCCGTACTTTCCCGGCCAGACATGCGCCGGATACTGTCCCACCCTGGAAATCCGATCCGAACGGCCATCGTTCACACCCCGCCAAAGATTCCCCGGCGATCCCGGGACCGGCGCGGCAGGTCCGGTCCGCGCGGTCTTGCCACTGTCCGCTGGCAGACCCGACTCACGCGAAGAGGGAAGCGCAAGGACACCGCGGGCAACTTGTGTGCGCCGCCCACGTGCCGAGCCATCCAGGCAGCGATCTGCCAGCAAGCCTCATGGCCGCGATCGACCTGCGCGCTACCCCGCAGATACCTGCCATCGACCTTCCGTAGACCGGCTACGCCACCAGGCGCAGGCCAGCCCCAACGACCACGCCGGCGCATCCGATTCTGCTTGATGTGGAGGCGATCGTGGGGCGCCAAGGCGAGACCAGGGATCGACGCGGAGGTGACCCTGGCCGTCATGCCGATGCTTCGAGGGGTCCTATGCGACGGCCGGCGTGGTGCTCTTGACGGCTGCGTGCCCGGCCCAGAAGTCAGTAACGAGGGCAGCAAGTTCGGTGGGACATTCCAGCGAGGGGAGGGCGCGTGATCCCGTGAGGACCGCCGAGCGGGCATCCTTCATCGCGGCCGTGGTCTCGGCGCACTCAGCGGGACTCCACTCACCCCGGTCGTCGGTGGCAATCATCAGGGTGGGGCAGCTGACGCGTGCGGTGGCCCAGGCCAGGTCCGTCCGGTTGAGGACGGCGGAATGGACAGTCCGCGCGATGGCCGCCCGGTTGGCCCGGGACATGGGGGCAACGAGCGCGTCGACGGCCTCGGGGTCAGTGCGGCGCGTGAGATCGGTGAGCATCCCGTCGAGCAGTCCTTGGCGTACGGGCCCGCGCATCCCGATGGTGCGGTAGACGGGCAGCAGCATTCTCACTTGCCGCCGCATCGACGGGCTCGCTGCCCGGATGGGCGTGCTGACCGTGATCAGGCTGCGTACCAGTTCTGGTCGGGTTGCGGCCAGTTGCAACCCCACGTGGCCACCCCACGCGCTGCCCAGCCAGTCGACGGGACCCGCGGCCAGCTCGTTCTGAACCTGCGAGATGGCCGCGACGGCTCCCTGCACGCAGCGATCGTTGAACTTGCCCACCACGCGGTCGAGATCTGAGCTCGCCCCGAAGGACCACCCGTCGATCAGTACCAGGGTGCGTTTGTGGCGCAGGTCGTCCACCACGCGCTCCCAGCTCCGCGAATCGGTGAACATGCTGGGCCACAGGACGGCTACGTGGGGCGGCCCGGGGATGACCCGGGCATCGAGCCAGCCGGGTTCCGTGTCAATGCGCATCATTTCACTGTACCGAGAGTACAGCGAAGTTACTAGACTGGATCGCATGCCCCGTCGCTACGAGTCGTCCGTCCGTGCCGAACAAGCCGGCGAGAACCGCGGCCGGCTCGTCTCCGCGGCCCACGGGCTCTTCCTCCGGCAAGGCTGGACCATGACGACGATGACTCAGGTCGCTGCCGCGGCAGGTCTCGCCCGCCCCACCGTGTACCTCCACTTCAACACCAAGGTCGATCTGCTGATCGCCTGCATCGACACCTCACTGTCCGAAATCCCCGTCCGCGACCGTGCCGACTACCAGGCGATGGGCAACGGCACGCCACCCCAAAGAGCGGCGACCGCAGCACGCTGGCTGCGAGATGCCTACGAACGGTCCGCCTCTATCCAGCGGGTCCTGGACGACGCTGCGGTCAGCACTCCCGAGGCCGCCCAGGCTCAGACCCGGATGGAGCAGCGCCGGCATGACGAGTTCGCCTACGCATGCCGTCTCGTACTCGGGGATCGCCTCCCGTCCAACGCTCTCGTGGATGAAGTCTGGGCCCTCGGCTCGCGCGCGATGTGGTTCAAGCTCGCCGAGCGCGGATGGTCACCAGACGATTGGGAGGCTTGGTTTGTTCGCGTAGTGCTCGACGCCACCCACACACACAGCGCCAAGGGCTGACATGGTGCCGACAGCCTCGAGCCGTCGCCGCTCGCACCGGCACTCCCAGGCCGGCGCGGAAGTCGCGCCGCAGGCCCCCGTCCCGCACTGGGGCTGGGGCGTGGCCCCGCCCTACCAGCCGTAGGTGATTTTCCTGGGCTTGTTCGCCACCACCGAGACCGACCTGTGCGCCCTGCTCCGCTCCGGCGCCGGCGACGGCCAGCTCGCCGCCGCCTGGCGCGGCGCCGTCGCCGCCAAGCTTCCCGGCCACGGCATCAACGACCCCGGGTTCCTGCAGCCCGCCCGGCCCATGTCCGCCATCGGCGGCTGACCGCCGGCGGTCACAGCCCGCTACGCGTCCAGGGCATCCAGGAACCGCAGCGAGGCCGGCATCTGCTCGCGCCGCCACGTGATCAAGATGCGCTCCATCCCCTCCGCCGCGCCCAGCCGCTCATCCAGCGCCCCGGCGATCACGGCGAGCTGGTCGCGCTGCGCGCGGACCAGGTCACTGGCATCGGCGCCCACGCGGTCCAGCAAGGCGAGCTTCACCATGAGCTCCGACCGGACGTCCCAGCCGTGCTCGGCCGGCCGGGCAAGCCAGGCCCTCACCAGCTGCTGGCCGGCCAGGGTGACCTCGCACAGCTGGCGGACCGGCCCGGTGCTGGAACGCTCCCGCCCGAGCTCGCGGATCAGGCCCAGCCCGGCCAGCCGCTCCAGGGACCGGTAGACCTGCTGCCGGGCGACGTGCCAGATGGCACCGAGCGCGGAATCGGGGGTCAGCTGGACGGCGATGGCGAAGCCATGGGTGGGCTTCTCGGCGGCCACGCACAGCACCAGCCACTCCGCGAGCGACAGCCGCTGTCCGGGGGAATCGCGCATCAAGTTCCGAGGCTACGGCCCAGGCCCGGCCATCCCCAGGATCCCGGCCCGCTGGCCCGGTCATACCAACCCGGCCCACAGATAGCGGACGCCAACCAGCACCACCAGGACACCGACGCCCCGGCGGATGACCAGGTCAGGCAGCCAGGACTACAGCCGCGCCGCAGATACGCGCCTGCCAGCCCGCCGGTGCCCAGTGCGATGCCTGGCGGCTAGTCCGGCGTCACCGACCCGTGCTCTTGCACCGATGAATCGGGTCCGTCAGGTCCCGCTGAGGGTGCTGCGGCGTTCGAGGAGAATGACGTCGCGCCAGCGGCCGTGGTGGCTGCCGATGCGCTGCCGGGTGCCGACGACGCGGAACCCGGCACGCTGGTGGAGCCGGAGGCTGGGGGTGTTTTCGGGGAAGATCCCAGTCTGAATGGTCCAGATTCCCGCTGTTTCTGCGGAGCTGACGAGCACCTCCAGCAACGCGGCCCCCATGCCCTGGCCCTGCTTATCCGGGTGGACATAGACGGAATGCTCGATAACGCCGCGGTACACCGTCCGGGGTGACACGGTGCTGGCGGCAATCCAGCCGAGCACCTCTCCGGTGACAGAGACGGCCACATACCGGTGCAGGGTCAGTTTCACCTGGTCGAAGTCATCCCAGGTGGGGGCGGTGGTCTCGAAGCTGGCGTCCCCGGTGTCCAGCCCGGCCTGGTAGATGGCGAGCACCTGGTCCGCGTCGCCCGCTCGCATGGGCCGGATCAGGATCCCGGAAGGTGCGGCGGGCCTGGTGGCCTGGATGATGGCCGAGCGCAGGCCCGGCTCGGCGTCCTGGGTGGCGGTGATGTGGACGCTGGTGAACCCGCTGGCCAGCAGAAGGCTGCGGTACTCGGCGGCGGTGAGGGTGCCTGTGGTGCAGCCGGTCTGCTGCTCGGCTTCGGCGCGCTGTGCGGGGTCGAGGCCGTCGTCGGCGATGACGTCGCTGATCCCGAGCCGGCCGCCCGGGCGCAGCACCCGGAACGTTTCGGCCAGGACGCGGGGCTTGTCGGCGGACAGGTTGATCACGCAGTTGGAGATGACGACATCGGCGTGGCCGTCGGGCAGCGGGATGTCCTCGATGTGGCCGTGCAGGAACTCCGCGTTGGTCACTCCCGCCTGGGTGGCGTTTTCGCGGGCCAGGGTGATCATGTCCGGGGCGCCGTCCAGGCCGTATGCCTTTCCGCCGGGGACGACGCGTCGGGCGGACAGCAGCACGTCGATGCCGCCGCCGGAACCGAGGTCCAGCACGGTTTCTCCCGGGCGCAGTTCCGCGACGGCGACGGGGTTGCCGCACCCGAGGGTGGCCCGCAGCGCGCCCTCGGGCAGTTCGCCGGTGTCGCCGTACCCGGCGGCGCCGAAGCAGCCCGCCGCGAAGGGGCCGGGGTCACAATCGGTGACCCGCTGCCCGGCGCGCGCGGCGCGGGCCAGGCCCGAGTACCGGGCGGTGACGGCCCGCCGGATCTGCTCATGATCGGGGGGCTGGTCAGCTGTCATCGATTCCTCCGCGAGGGCGGGTCAGGGGGCGGCGGTCGGCGGGGCGGGTGAGAGGTGTCCCATGACCAGGTCCGCGGCGGTGGGGAAGCACTCCACGCAGTTGTCGTTGATCCGGTACAGCCGGGCGGTGCCGCGGTCCTCGGCGAGGACGAACCCGACCGCGGCGAGCTGCTTCAGGTGCGCGGACACGGTGGACTGCGCGACGGGGACGGCCGCGACGATCTGCCCGACGGTCATCGGCTCGCCGCTGCGGGCCAGCAGCGACACGATCTGCACCCGGGTCCCGTCGGCGAGTGCCCTGAACCAGGACGCGTAGGTCTCGGCGTCAGCGCGGTCGAGCGGCTCTGCGTTATTCATCGTTAATCGACGATAAGCGATGAAGAGGGCCGACACAATAGCTGCCACCTGGGAGTCCGCTGCGGCGGTTACCTGGCACGCCAGGCCAGGCGCGTCAGGCGGCGGGGTAGCCGATCAGGGCACCGAGGCCGGCCAGTGCCTGACCCCGGGCCCGGTAGTACACCCAGACACCGCGCTTTTCCCGGTCCAGCAGGCCGCTTTCGTGCAGCACCTTGAGGTGGTGGCTGATGGTCGGCAACCCGGTCACCGGCGCCGCGCGATCGTGCGGATCGGTCCCGGCCAGCCCTCCGGGATCAGTCAGTGGCTGGACGGCGCCGCCAGCCCGCTGGCCTGGGTGCCCAAAAACTAGCCCACGCCGAGCAGGAGGCCTTCCTCAAGGACCTGCTCGAAGCCCAACTCGAATATCACCTGGTGGCATGACGTGGATGAGGTTATCGGCACGCACAGCCCGTGATCAGCATGGTCATCGGCGTAGGCCAGGGTGAGGTGCGGATAGCAGACGCGGGAATGTACCCCGGACGTTCCTGCGGTCACTTCGGTTGCTGCGCTGGTGGTGACCTGCCACAGGTCCCGCAGCAACGGCCCCGGGGCGGATGGGGCAGACGACGCCGGTGTTCCACGCCTCTGCCCTCCCGGCGGTGACGGCGGACGGCGCGATGCCCGCGCAGCGTCCCCGGACCAGGCCGGTGATCTGCCCGATCTCACCTGCGCTGATCTGGGTGACCGGCGCGCGCACACGTGAAGGCGGGCGAGCCGGTTGTGCTCGACGTGGCAGTCGAAGTGCCAGCCGGGGCCGGCTCCATCATCGCCGTCGAGTGGGACTTCGACGGCATGGGGACCTGGCCTTACGTGCACGACGGCATCGACGGGACCGCATCGGCCGTGCACCTAGCCGTGACGCACACCTACGACCGCGCCGGCACGTATTCCCCGTCCGCCCGGATCACCGCACACCGCGACGGTGACCTCACCGCGACGTACCGGCGGATCGAGAACCTCGCGCGGGCCCGGGTCGTCGTCAGCGACTGAATCCGGTGCGGGCGTGCGCTGAGCACGGCGGTCACTGGTGGTGGCGGGGGGCGGGGATGCCGAGCGCGCCGCATGCGGCAGCCAGTGCCGCCGCGCGGATCTCGGGGTCTTTGTCGTCGACCCCGGCGCTCTGCAGAGCGGCGTGGATGGCGCCCAGGGCGGCGCGGGCGCGGGTCAGCTCGGCCTGGCTGGGCGCTTCATGCCCGGTCAGCTGCTGGCGCAGCTGATCGTAGAGCTGGGGCCACGCAGCCCTGACCTTCGCGCTGTTGGCGGCCGCCGGGTCCTGGGCCAGCACCCGGATCAGCCGCGAATGGGTGATGACCAGCTCGGCGTAGCTGGCCAGCAGTTCGCGCCGGGCGGTCACGCTGGTGCGGCCCGACATCCGCAAGGAGCACATCGGTTCCCTGTTCGGCGGAGAGGGAACGGGCCGCGGCGAGTATCGCGTCGAAGTTCCGGGCCGTGTCGACCCGGTGCGGACGCTGCGCGGCTAGGAGGTCGCTTACTCGTATTGTCATCCGGCTTGGTCTCTCCGGCTGTCGTGAATCGTCGCTGCGAGCTGATGGGCCGCGTCGCAAATGTGGGAGATGGCTTCCAACTTAGGGAGCGGCGGCCAGCCGGAGTCCGTCGTTTCGGATCAGCCTTCCTCGGGGGCCAGCGCAGTGATCGCGTCGACCTCTTCTCCAGTCAGCCGGATGTGCGCCGCAGCGAGGTTTTCCCGGAGGTGCCGCACGCTGGTCGTGCCGGGAATCGGCAGCGCGTTGGGTGTGCGACGGAGCTGCCACGCGAGTGCGACCTGTTGCGGGGTCGCGTCGTACTTCGCGGCGATCGGGTCGATGACCATCTGGAACGGCGCACCGTCCGCACCGCCGGGTACCGCACCGGGATGCCAGGGCGAGAACACGATTGTGCGCTCGGCCGCCAGTGCGCGCACCGCTCCGCCGAGCCGGACCGCGACGTTGTAGTGGACGGTCACGGCTGCGATGTCCGTAATAGTCAGCGCCGTGCGGAGCTGGTCGGCGCTGACGTTCGACAGGCCGATGTGCCGGATCAGGCCACCGCGCCGCATGCCGGCGAGGGTCTCGATGATTTCCTCGAACGGAGCGTCGGTCATCGTCGGCGTGTGCAGGTAGTAGAGGTCGATGTGGTCCAGTCCCAGCCGGCGCATGCTCATGTAGGCGGCCTGGCGCAGGTAGTTCTTGTTGCCGACGGCGCTCATGTCGCTGTACTCGGGGCCGCCGCGCACGAAGCCGCCCTTGGTGGCTATCACGAGATCGTCCGGGTAGGGATGCAGTGCCTCCCGGATGAGTTCCTCATTGGAGTGGGGACCGTAGACGTCGGCGGTGTCGATAAACGTCACGCCCTCATCCACGACCCGCCGCAGTAGCGCGACACCGTGATCGTGGTCGGGGTACTCGCCCCAGACCTTCGGACCGGTGAGCTGCATCGAGCCGTAGCCGACGTTCCCCACGGTGAGGCCGCCGCCGATCGTGATGGAGTTAAGGGTATTGACGTCTGTGCTCATGATGTCTCCTCGATGGTCTCGCGGGTGGTTCAGCGGGCGGTGTAGCCGCCGTCGACGGGCAGCGCGATACCGGTGACGTAACTGGACTTGTCCGAGCACAGCCACACGACCGCGTCGGCGACCTCCTGCGGCTCGGCGATGCGGCCAAGCGGATGCGAGGCCACCAGCTCTTCGTGCAGCGCGGGGTTCTCGGTGATCATGTCGGCGATCAGGGGTGTGTTTACCAGGCCGGGGCACACCGCGTTGACCCGTACGTTGCGGCCTGCGTAGTCGAGGGCGGCGCTTTTGGTCAGCCCGATTTCGGCATGCTTGGAGGCGACGTAGCCGGCGTAGCCGGGTACGCCCGTGAGCCCAGCGCCCGAGGAGATATTGACGATCGAGCCTTGGCCGGCGGCAGCCATGAGCTCGAGCTCGTACTTCATGGACAGGAACATGCCCCGCACATTCGTCGCCAGCATCAGGTCGACGGTCGCGACGGGATACTCGATCAGCGGATGGGAGTCGTTTCCGCCGTCCACGCCCGCGCTGTTGACGGCGCAGTCAAGCCGGCCGCCTTGCGCCGCGAACGTGACCGCCTCCCTGACCGCCTCCTCGTCGTGCACATCCGCGATCACGTAACGCCCGGCGCCGCCCAGCTCCTCGATCAGGCCGACCGTCTCCTTCAGCGTCGTCTCGGTTCGCCCGGCAACGGTGACGGCAGCTCCGAGCGAGGCCAGTGTCAGCGCGGCGGCGCGGCCGATGCCGGTTCCCCCGCCAGTGACCAGCGCGGTCTTTCCTTCCAGTTCTCCAGACATCACTAACGCTCCTGTCCTCGTCCTCATGCTTGGCCGTATAACCGTTCAACGGGATGGTGGCGGCGTGTGCGGCGTCCACGCCGGCCGGCGCTATGGCTATGGCGTTGCTGGGAACGATGGCGTACTCGGCCTGGGCGCGCACAACACCGGTCGCGCCCTGCACGATCGCGATCACCGGTGTCCCGAGCTCCCACGCCGCGCCCGGGCCGACGGCCTCGACCGTGCCGGCTACGCCCCAGCCCGGCCCGAAGTGACTCCCGTCCGGCGGAGCCGCGAACAGGCCACTCCAGGCGGCCACATCGGCCGGGTTGAGGGCCGCGGCGTCGACTTTGATCCAGATCTCGAACATTCCCGGCTCCGGCAGGTCGATCTCGGCTACCTCGATGACCTCAGGGACCCCGACTGACCTATACACAACTGCTCGCATGACGTGTTCTGTCCTCGATTCGTTGCTGGGGGCGGGTTGCTCCGCGACGGGGGGCGGGGGTGTTCCGTGTCAGTCGCGGAGGAATCCCAGCGCCTGCGCCACGAACAGGTCGTGGTGCTGGAAGATGCCGCCGTGGCCGGAGTCTGGGTAGATGCTGAGCTGGGCGTCGGGCAGCAGTTGGGCGAGGTGGAACGAGCTGCTCGTCGGCAGCATCGTGTCGTCGTCGCCGTTGACGACCAGGACGGGCTGGCCCACGCTTGTCAGGCCTGCGGGTGAGGTGCCCTGCTCCCACTTGGCGAGGGCGGTGATCTGGGCGCCGATCGTCTCGTTGGATACCGGTGTGTCGCGGTCGCCGGTGCGTTCGTCCAGGCGGGCGAGGAAGGCGTCCGCGGCAGCCGGGCTGGTCGCGGTGGGCGAGAAGAACAGGAAGTGCTTGGGGTGCTTGCCCTGGGCGGCCGCCTTCTCCAGGGCGGCCTGGAGTATGGCACCGGTGGCAGCGGGCCCCGGGTCACCGGCGGGTGCGGTGCCGGCCAGGATGACGCGGCGGACCAGGTCGGGCCGCTGCTGGACGATCAGCTGGGCGACCATGCCGCCCAGGGAGAAGCCCAGCAGGTCGACTGTGCTCAGCCCGAGCGCCTGCACAAACGCGATCGCGTCGCCTGCCATGGCCTCGACGCTGTCGGGGGAGGTGTCGCCGGAGCCGCCGACCCCCCGGAGGTCGACCAGGATGACGCGCCGCTCGGCGGCGATGCCGTCGACCACCGCGGGGTCCCAGTCGTCGAGAACGGCGGTGAAGTGGTGCAGGAACACCACCGGGATACCTGTGGCCGGGCCCACCTCGCGGTAGGCGAACGGGGTCCCCCCGACCTCCACGGTCTTGGTGACGGCATTCTTGCTCGTTGAGTACATGGCTTTTGGCTCTTTTCTCTCGGTTCGCGCCGGTGTTGACGCTGTGGTTGCCGCCGGCTTCCGGGCGTGGTTGTCAGCGGTGGGGTGCAGGGCGCCGGTCAGGGTGGTGATCGCCTGGGCGATGGCGGCGCTGGCGGCGTGTGTGCCGCGCAGGGCGTTGAGCATGACGAAGTCGTGGATGATGCCCTGGTAGCGCGCCGCGGTGACGGAGACACCGGCGGCGCGCAGCTTGGCGGCATATGCCTCGCCCTCGTCGCGCAGCACGTCGGCTTCGCCGGTGATCACGAGCGCGGGCGGCAGGTCGGCCAGCTCGTTGAATGATGCGCGTAGCGGTGAGGCGGTGATTTCCGCGCGCTGGGCCGGGTCGGTCGTGTACTGGTCCCAGAACCACTGCATGGCGTCGCGGCGCAGGAAGTAGCCCTCGGCGTACTGGTGGTAGGACTCGGTGTCGAAGTTCGCGTCGGTGACCGGGTAGAAGAGCACCTGCTGCACGAAGCTGACGTCGCCGCGCTGCTTGGCCAGCAGGGTGAGCGCCGCGGTCATGTTGCCGCCGACCGAATCGCCGGCGACCGCGATGCGGGTCGGGTCGAGGTTCTGCTCCGCGCCGTGCTGGGTGTGTGGTGGGGCCATCGGGGGTTCTCCTTGGCTGGTCAGGAAGGGCCCGGCTGGTGCGCGGTGGGGTGACTTTGGTGGCGGTCTGTTACCGGGAGGCGGGTACTTCGTGCCAGTGGCCGCCGTTGAGGTTGAGATTGTTGCCGCGGGCCTGGCCGGGAGCGGTGTCGCCGAGGTAGGTGTATAGCGGGTGCCCGGTGTAGGTGAGCTGGTTCGAGCCGCCGGTGCGGGTGATCGTGGCGAC
>JAOPYP010000195.1 GCA_025964635.1 Actinomycetes bacterium
CCGGCCCGGCGCCCGGGACGGAACACCCCCGTTCGCGGCCGGGGAGGGGACCGCCGGGTGCGCGGTCACGTGCTGGCCGCCAGCGCGCGCCCGCCGGTCACCGTGCCGAAACAGCCGGCGGCCAGCACGAGCCGGCCCTGGTCCAGGGTGACGTTCCGGTCGGCGCGGCCCGCCCAGGCCCGCCCGTGGGTGATCAGGATCACGGTCCGCCCGGCCATCAGCTGCTCGATGGTGCCGGTGATCATCCGGGCGGTGATCGGGTCCAGGTGCGCCGCGGGCTCGTCCAGCAGGAGCAGCGGCGCGTCCTGGAGGAAGGCCCGGGCCAGAGCGATCCGCTGCCGCTGGCCCGCGGACAGCCGCGCCCCGCGCTCACCCATCGGCGTGCGGTAGCCGTCAGGCAGCGTCCCGATGAACTCCGCCGCACCCGCGAGGCTGGCCGCGTGGTCGATGTCAGCCGGGGACGCCTCCGGGCGCCCCAGGGCGATGTTGCTGGCCACGGTGCCGTCGAACAGGTACGGGTGCTGAGGCACCCAGGCGATCTGGCGGCGCCAGGCGGCCAGGTCGAACGCGGCGATGTCGGTGCCTGGTACCCCGGCCGGGCCGGCGTCGATCCGCCCTCCGGTCGGCGTGGCGAACCGCAGCAGCAGCGCCAGCAGCGAGCTCTTCCCCGCCCCGCTCGGGCCAGTTACCGCGATGCGCTCACCGGGCCGGATCGCGAGGGACACCCGGTCCAGCGCCGGTGCGTCCCGGCCTGGGTACACCAGCGAGGTTCCGTTGAGGAAAATAATGTCGCGGCGGAGGTCGGCCTGAGCGGGCGGGCCGGACCCCAGCCCGCGTCCTGCCGGTGGGGCCGTGCCGGTCTTCAGGAGCGGGGTCTCCGGGAGCGGGATGTCGAGGATCTCGCAGGCGCGGCCGGCCGCGGTCACCCCTTCCATGCTCGCGTGGAACTGCAGGCCGACCGCGCGCAGCGGCAGGTACGCCTCGGGAGTGAGCAGCAGGACCAGCAGCGCGGTCTGGTAGTGCATATGCCCGGCCAGCAGCCGCAGCCCCACCTCCACCGCCACCAGCGCGGTCGCGATCGCCGCGGAGAGCTCCAGCACCAGGGCGGACAGGAACGCCACCCGCAGCGTGCGCATGGTCGCGTGCCGGTGGGCGTCGGTGACCTCCCGGATCACCGCGGTCTGGGCCTGGGCCCGGCCGAACAGCTTGAGCGTGGGCAGTCCCTCCACCACGTCCAGGAAGTGCCCGCCGAGGCGGGCCAGCAGCTGCCACTGCCGCTCAGTCTGGGCCCGGGTCTGCAGGCCGATCAGCACCGCGAAGACCGGGATGATCGGCAGCGTGACCGCGATCACCAGCGCGGAGATCCAGTCGGCCAGCCCCACCCGGACCAGCACCGCCACCGGCACCAGGACCGCCAGCACCAGCTGGGGCAGAAACCGGGCGAAGTACGGGTCGAGCGCGTCCAGGCCCTTGGTCGACACGGTGGTGATCTCCCCGGTCCGCTGGCCGCCGAGCCAGGCCGGTCCCAGCCGCAGCACGTGCGCGGTGAGCTTGCGGCGCAGCTGCGACTTCACCGCCGCGGCGGCGCGCAGCGCGGCCAGTTCCCCGCCGTAGGCGGCCACCGCGCGGGCGGCCAGCACGGCGAGCAGCACCCCCAGCGTGCCGCCGAGGGCGGCCACGCCGACCCCGGCCGCCGGAGCGGCCAGGGCCCGGGCCAGCAGGCCGGCCTGGGCCAGGATCAGCGCGGTGGTGGCCAGCCCCAGCAGGACGGTGAGCACCAGGTAGCCGCGGGCGGCGGCCGCGTGCCGGAGCAGCCGCGGATCGACCGGCCTCATGGGCCGCTGGGAGCGTACGTCACCGGTCCTCCTGGCCCCGGACGACGATGTTGGCGAAGGCCTGGCCCTCACAGTAACCCGGGCCGCGCGGAGCCCAGCGGAAGGGCCGTTTCGCCACGCCGTCACTATAAGTAGCGGCGAGATTGGCTTCGGGTCACGGTGTTCGGCCCGTCCGCGTGGGGTTCCCGCGCCAGGCCGGGAACCAGGCCGGGCCAGCCTGGAATGACCGGCGGCCAGCAGGGTAGTAGGGGCGGCCATGCGGCCGACCACCGAGCTTACGGGCCGGTACCACCTGCAAGAACTCATCGCGGCCGGGGGTGTGGGCGAAGTCTGGCGGGCCATGGACCAGGCCCTGGGCCGCCCGGTCGCGGTGAAGCTGCTCCGGCCGGAGTACGCCCGCGACGAGGTGACGCTGCTCAGGTTCCGCGCCGAGGCGCGGCACGCGGGATGGCTGAACCACCCCGGGATCGCGCAGGTGTACGACTACCAGGACGTGAGCCCGGACCGCCCCGCCTACCTGGTGATGGAACTGGTCAACGGGCCATCTCTGGCCGGCGTGCTGGCCGGCGGGCGACTGGGCGCCCGGCGTACCGCCGACGTCCTCACCCAGGCCGCCGCGGCCCTGCACGTCGCCCACACCGCCGGGGTGCTGCACCGCGACATCAAGCCCGGCAACCTGCTGATCACCCACGACGGCCAGGTCAAAGTGACCGATTTCGGGGTCGCCCAGTCCTCCCTGACCGGGCATCTCACCAGGACCGGCTCGCTCATCGGGACCACGGGCTACCTCGCGCCCGAGCGCGTGTCCGGCCGCCCGGCCACCGTGGCGAGTGACCTGTACGCGCTCGGCATCGTCGGCTACGAGTGCCTGACCGGGCAGCCGCCCTTCCGGGGCGAGCCGCTGCAGGTCGCCCTGGCCCACCGCGACCAGGAGCTGCCCAGGCTCCCGCCGTGGTGCCTGAGCCAGCCGGGCGGGGCCGACCTGGCCGCGCTGATCGCCAGCCTGACGGCCAAGGATCCCGCGGACCGCCCCGCCACGGCGGCGTTGGTGGCCGAGCAGGCCCGCGGCATCCGTGAGGGCCTCGCGGGCCTTCCGGTTGGTCCCGCGCCCACCGGGCCCGACCGGGCGAGCGGGCT
>JAOPYP010000200.1 GCA_025964635.1 Actinomycetes bacterium
AGGTCATGGCGGAAGCCGAGCCGGTCATCCGGGCCGTGCTCCCGGACGCCAACGTGCCGACCTCCATCCGCAGCAGCGACGTCCCCGTCGTACACGGATCTGCTTCGGATCTGGGCTCGATCCTCGGCACCTGGCTCGCCGCGCATGCCGAGGGAATCGCCTGCGTCATCGGCGATCCGACATTCCGGGCGACTTCCCGCGTCCGGTCGCTGTCCCCGGAGCTGTCGAAGGGGCTCGAGTTCGATCTGGTCGTCCTCATCGACCCGGATGCGTTCGGCCAGGGCATCGAAGGAGCGGTCGACCACTATGTCGCGATGACCCGAGCGACCCAGCAACTCGTCATCCTCACGAGCTCCTGACGTCGGCCGGGCGAACGCCCACTCCCGGCCGAGTTGGAGGCCTTGAGCGGTAGTCATGGCCACCCAGGTAAGCGGCGCCTCCAACGCCAAGGCAAAGCGCGAACTGGGCTGGACGCCCAGGTACCCCGGCTGGCGCCTCGGTTTCCCGGTCACATACCCGGCGATCGCGGCCGCCGGCTGGCATGCGCCCGGCCGGGGCACCGGCCCGGGCGCGCGACTGAGCCGAGCTCGGGGTCGGCGATGCGTCATGGCTGCGCGGCCGGGGGCCCGGCGCTGGGGTAGCTACCGCCCGGCGACCCGCTCCCCCGCGGCCGGCATGCCCAGCTGAGCGGCCAGCCAGGGCGCGGTGACGCTGCCCGGATCGCGCGCGACGTCCTGCGGTGTGCCCTGGGCGACGATACGGCCCCCGTCGGGCCCTCCCCCGGGTCCCATGTCGATGAGGTAGTCGGCCGTGGCGAGCAGGTCGAGATCATGGTCGATGACGATGATGGTGGCCCCGGCATCGAGCAGCCGGTCAAAGACGCCGACGAGTGTGCCCACGTCGAGCGGGTGCAGCCCCGTCGAGGGCTCGTCGAAGACATACAGCACGCCGCGCTGGCTGCTGCGCAGGCGGGATGCGATCCGCAGCCGCTGGGCCTCGCCGCCGGACAGGGACGGCGTGGGCTCGCCCAGCCGCAGGTAGCCCAGGCCCACCTCGTCGACGGGCCGCAGCGCCGCCGCGATCGGTGCCTGCTCCGCGAACCGGCCCAGTGCGTCGTGCACGGTCAGGCCAAGAACATCAGAGATGGTGAAGCCGTCGACGCGGACGTCCAGGGTCGCGTCGTTGAACCGGGCGCCGTGACAGGTCGGGCACTCGACGTTGATGTCGGGCAGGTACTGCACGTCGAGGTCGATCCCACCGAGGCCCCGGCAGGTCGGGCACTGGCCCTCGCGGGTGTTGAAGGAGAAGTGACCGGGCTTCCACTTCCGGCGCCTCGCGGTGGGCGAGTCGGCGTACAGACGGCGGATGGGGTCGAAGGCCCCGGAGTAGGTTGCCGGCGTCGATCGCGCGTTCTGCCCGATGGGTGAGGCGTCGATCTGGACGACCTGGTGGATGCCGCCCAGATCGAGGGCGCGGACATGGCGGGGCAGCGGCAATTCGCTGAGCAGCGCTTGCGCGGCGGGGACCAGGCTGTCCAGGACCAGGGCGGTCTTCCCGGCTCCGGACGGCCCGGCCAGCGCGGTGAGGCGGTGCAGCGGGAAGGCGGCGGTGACCCCGTGCAGGTTGTACAGGTCACCGACCTCGATCGTGATCTGGCTGACGGGGCCGGGCGGCGCGGCATGGTCCCGCCGCACTGTGGCCGTGCCCGCCAGGAAGGGGCCGATGATGGAGCGCGGGTCGGCGGTCAGCTGTCCCGGAGTGCCCTCGGCGATAATGGTCCCGCCGTGCGCCCCAGCGGCCGGGCCGAGCTCGATGATCCAGTCCGCGGCGGTGATGAGCTCCCGCTCGTGTTCTACGACGACGACGGAATTGCCGTTCGCAGCCAGGGCGGCGATCGTCTGGCGGAGCCCCACGACATTGCTCGGGTGCAGCCCCACGGACGGCTCGTCGAGCACGTAGAGCATGCCGGTGGTGCTGGCGCGCACCGTGGAGGTCAGCTCGATGCGCTGCCGCTCCCCCGCCGACAGCGTCGCGCCGGGCCGGTCTAGCTGCAGATAACCGAGCCCGACGTCCAGCAACGGCGCGAGTCCGCCGTTCAGCTCGCCGATCAGGCCTGCGGTGAGGGGAGCCAGCTCGCCCGGCAGCCCGGCGGGCAGGCCGGCCGCGAACGACCTGAGCTCGTCCAGCCGGAGCGCGCTGATCTCGGCGATGTTCTTGCCGCCCAGCAGCGAGCTCAGCGCCTCGGGGCGCAGCCTGGTCCCGTGGCAGACCGAGCAGGTCCGGACGATCAGGAAGCGCCGCACCTGGGCCCGGGTGCGCTCGTTGTCGCTGCGCTGCGCCCGCTCGACGGTGGCGATGGCGTTCTCGTAGGTCACGTTGAGGTGGACGATCCGCCCCGACCGCCCCGAGGGAAAGGCGACCCGCCGCTGCTCCTGCCCGCCGTGCAGCACGATGTCGCGTTCCCGCGGGGTGAGCGACCGGTACGGGACGCCGGTCCGCACCCCGAGTTCCGCGGCAGCGTAGCGGTACAGCCGCCGGGCGCCCAGGTTCCACGGCAGGACCGCGCCGTCGTCGATGCTCTTGTCCGGGTCGGGGACGACGGTGCGGGCGTCGACCTCGGTCCGCACCCCGAGGCCGTCGCAGGCGGGGCATGCGCCGTAGGAGTTGAAGGAGAAGGACTCGGCGCTGGGCGCCTCGAAGTGCGCGCCGCACACGGGGCACACGATCTCCATCTGCTGCGTCGCGACCGACGGCGCGACATGGTGGCCGTTCGGGCACAGGTGCGCGCCCAGCCGCGACATCATCAGGCGCAGGATGTTGAGGACCTCGGTCATCGTCCCGACCGTGCTGCGCGGCCCGGGCACCGGGGGGCGCTGGCGGAGCGCCAGCGCGGGCGGCAGGTGGTGGATCCGGTCCACGGCCGGGCGCTGGGCCTGGGCCAGCCGCCGGCGGCTGTAGGTGCTCAGGGCCTCCAGGAAGCGGTGCATGCCCTCGGCGTAGAGGGTGCCGATGGCCAGCGACGTCTTCCCGGATCCGGATACGCCGACGATGGCCACGGTCCGCCACAGCGGGACGTCCACGTCCAGGTCCCGCAGGTT
>JAOPYP010000218.1 GCA_025964635.1 Actinomycetes bacterium
GCGGCCCGGCCCCCGGCCGGCGCCGCGGCCCGGGGCTCCTGGCTGGCTGCCGCTGTCCCCCGGCTGGCCGCGGAGCTGGTGATCCTGCCGAGGCCTGGCGCGACCGCGACCACGCCGAGGAGCGTGAACACGATCAGGTCGGCCAGCACGAAGCTGATCAGCCAGCGTGAGCGCACCGCCGGCCGGAGGCGCGGGCCGGCGATCACGAACGCGATGGCCCCCGCCCCGAGCAGACCGTACGGGATCAGCCACGGCTTGAGGGAGCCATCGAGGCTGGTGGCGCCCGGGCTGACCCGCAGCCAGTGCAGCAGTCCCGCGCCCCAGGACAGGCCGAGGGCGACCACAGCGATCACGGCGAGCGGCGGCAGGACGGCCAGCACCGTCTCCAGATCGGGCCCGCGGCGGCCGCGAACCCGGAGGAACCGGCGGCTGCCCTGGCTGAGCGGCCGGTCGGCCCAGTACGCGAGGAGGACGGCCAGCGCCAGGTCCGCGACGAGGATGTTCCGGCTCTGCAGCCGCTGGCTGCCGAACAGCGGCAGGTGGACGAGCAGGTCACCGACCGGGGTGTTGCCGCCGAGCGCGAGCACGACCCCGGCCAGGGTCATGACGTGCCACACGAGCCACTCCGGCGGCCGGGGCCGCAGCCGGACCCGGCCGAGCAGCGCGAGCGCGGCGACGAGCGGCAGGATCCCGACGTAGCCCGTGACCTCGGCCAGGTTGTAGTTCGCGAGGAAGGCGGGCTGGCCGAACGAGCCGGAGCCGCCCAGCAGATCCGGCACCAGCATGAGCAGCAGCCACCGGTGCGGGAGCGAGCCCGAATTGAACAGCGCCACGGTGCTCGCGCCCCGCTGCGACGTGCCGACCACGGCCAGGCCGGGCATCCACTGGACCGCGCCGAGGCAGGCGCCCAGCGCCAGGCCGGCCGCGACCGAGAGGGCGGCCGGCCCGAAGCGGCGCCCGAGGCGGGCGATCTGCCAGACCGCGTAGAGCAGGACGATCACGCCGGCGTCGTCGATGGCCCGTGGCTCGCCGGCCAGGATCGTGAGGCCGAACGTGCAGGCCAGGGCTCCGGCCCAGGCCAGCCGGGACAGCGTGCTCCGCGGGGCGCTCAGCCGGAGGACGCACAGCAGCTGCAGCGGGACCCAGCTCATGCCGGCCACCAGGCCGAAGTGGGCCACCTGCGCCGACATGGCCCCCGCGAACGCGAACGACAGCGCGCCCAGCAGGCCTGCCGCGGTGGCCAGGCGGCACGCGCGCAGGAAGGCGAACATCCCGAGCCCGGCAACCATCCAGGTCAGGATCATGTTGAGGGTCCACGCGGCCACCGGCGGCAGGACGGCGAACAGGAACGTGAACGGGTACGCGGCCCCGGCGTTCCAGCCGGCCAGCAGCGGGGCGCCGCTCCAGATGTACGGGTTATACAGCGGCAGGTGGCCGCTGCGGATCTCGTGCCCGGCCAGCACGCGCAGCGGGAAGTTCTGCGTCAGGTCGTCGCCGGGCAGAACAGGATGACCGAGCAGCGCCGGCACCCCGTACACCAGGACGGGCAGCGCGATGAGGAGCGCGACGGCCGTGGCATCGGCCGGCCATCGCCGGACCGCGCGCGGGCCGGGCACCAGGAACGTCTTCGTGGCGGATGTGAGTGACAGCGCGGGCCCCATCATGAGCGACTCTGGCGGCGTTGAGCTGCCAGGGTACCGGGGGTCACCTCGCTGACCTGCTAGGCCCCCGTCATCTGGGCCGTGCCATCGGCCGGGAAGGGCTGGCCGCCGACGTCCACCTGGCCGTGGGCGGCGAGCCAGGCCAGGGCTTCGTGCAGGGCCTCCAGCGTGCTGTAGCGGGGCGTGTAGCCGAGCACCTCGCGGGCCCGGGCGATGCTCGCGGTGATGCTGCGGAACGTGTGCTCGCGGGTGGCCTCGGCGGGGCCGGAACCGGCGCGGCGCTCGAACTCCGCCCAGCTCACGAACTCGAGCACCGGCTCGCGGCCGAACCACCGCGCGACACCGGCCGCCAGGCCGCGCAGCGTCATGGCCTGCTCGGCCACGACGTGGAAGCTGGCCCCGATGGCGGCGGGCCGCGACAGGGCCCGCTCGAAGGCCTGCGCCACGTCGTCGGCGTGCACATGGTGCAGGACACCCAGCCCGTGATCGGGCAGCGCGAGCGGCTGGCCAGTGGCCAGGCTCGTCCAGATGGCCGGGTCCAGGTTGCCGGCCGGGGTGATCACCGGCCATCCCGGCCCGCTGATGTGCCCGGGGTGCAGCACCACGGCCGGGACCCCGCCCGCCAGCGTCTCGCGGTGCAGCAGCGCCTCGATCTCCGCCTTGCCCGTGCCGTACTCGCCGTACGCGGTGCGGGGCTCGTCCTCGGTAACCGGCACCCGCAGCGCGGGACCGTGCACCCAGATCGTCCCGCAGTGCAGCAGCAGCGGGCGGGACGGGCGGAGCGCGTCCACGAGCTGGCGCGCCGAGGCCGCGGTGAAGCAGACCAGGTCGACGACCACGTCAGGCCGCAGGTCCGCGACCCGGCCGCCGAAGGTGCCCGCGGCGTCCTCCGCGTCCCGGTCCACCGCGACCCGGGTGACCTGAGCCCACTCCGGGGCGGGATGGTAAGGGTCACGCTGGCCCCGGCTCAGGGCGATGATCTCGTGACCGCCCCGCACCAGCCGCGGCACCAGGTAGGTGCCGATGTGCCCGGTCGCGCCGATCACCACTACACGACTCATTCCAGGATCCCTTCCTCGCCCGCGGATTTCCTATCCTGCCGGTCGCCGCCAGGACGTTACGAACCGCCCGGCGGGGGAACCCGTGCTGCATGACTGACAAGGCCACCAGTGACCTGTGGTGGAAGGACGCCGTCATCTACTGCGCCGACGTGGCGACGTGGCTGGATTCCGACGGTGACGGAACCGGGGACCTCGCGGGCCTCACCCGGCGGCTTGACTACCTGTCCGGGCTCGGCATCAGCACCCTGTGGATGATGCCGTTCTACCCGTCACCGCTCGGCGACGACGGGTACGACATCACCGACTACTACGCCGTCGATCCCCGGTTCGGCACGCTGGGCGACTTCGTCGAGATGATCCGCACTGCCAGCAATCTCGGCATCCGCGTCCTGGTCGACCTGGTGATGAACCACACCAGCGACCAGCATCCCTGGTTCCAGCAGGCCCGCCGCGACCGCCGTTCCCGCTACCGGCACTACTACCGCTGGAGCGACGAGAAGCAGGCCCAGCCGAGCGAGGTGGCGTTCCCCGGGGAGCAGGACAGCACATGGACCTATGACGACGTGGCCGGGCAGTGGTACATGCACCGGTACTACGACTTCATGCCGGACCTGAACATCACCGAGCCGGACGTCCGGGACGAGATGAACAAGGTCCTCGGCTTCTGGCTGGAACTGGGGGTGTCGGGTTTCCGGGTCGACTCGCTGCAATTCATGATCGAGACGGTCGGCACCCGCGCCCGGGAGCAGCCGGTCTCCTACCTGCGGTCGCAGGTCGAGTTCATCGGGCGGCGACGCGGGGATGCGATCTTCCTGGGCGAGGCCAACGTCAGCCCGCAGGAACAGGAGCGCTACTTCGCCATCGACGATGGCGACGGCGTGCAGATGCTGTTCGACTTCCGCACCTGCGCCGCGCAATGGCTCGCGCACGCCCGCGGCCGCGCGGAGCCGCTGATCGACGCGCTGAACCAGCGGCCCCGGATTCCCCAGCACGCCCAGTTCGCCAACTTCTGCCGCCATCACGACGAACTGAACCTGGGCCTGCTCAGCGAGGCCGAGCGCGGCGAGGTGTTCGATGCGTTCGCGCCCGAGCCGGAGCAGCGGGCGTACGGGCGCGGCATCCGGCGGCGCCTGGCCCCGATGCTGGGCAACGACCGGCGCCGGATCCGGCTCGCGCTGGCCCTCACCATGGCGCTGCCCGGCACGCCCGTCCTCCTGTACGGCGATGAGATCGGCATGGGTGAGGACCTCTCGCTGCCCGGCCGCCTCGCCGTCCGCAGCCCGATGCAATGGTCGTCCCGGCAGGCCGGCGGGTTCTCGGCCTCGGCCACGCCGTACCGGCCGGCCCGGGCCGGGGGTCCATCCGGCTACCGCGCGGCCAACGTGCTCGACCAGCGCCATGACCCGGGCTCGCTGTACTCCTGGGTGGCGCACGCCATCCAGGTCCGCCGCCAGTGCCCGGAGCTCGGCTGGGGTGAATGGCGCACGCTGAAGGTCAGCGACCCGCGGGTGCTGGCCATCGAAACCCGCTGGCGGGACGGATGCGTAGTCACGCTGCACAACCTGTCCGCCGAGCCGGCCACCGTCCGGCTGCCCGGCGATGTGGGCGACCGCGCCCGCGCGGGAGAGATACGGCAGCTGCTGGGCGACACCCGCTCCCCGGCCAGTGACGGGGCCGCGGCCAGCGCCGGGGTCCGGGCCGACGCGGACATCACGCTGGCGGGCTACGGATTCCGCTGGCTGCGGCTGCCCGAGGCCGGCGCCCTCGGCTAGCGGCAGCCTGGTGGCGGGAGACTCTCACGAGCAGGATGGGGTCATGAGCGCACGGATGCGGGACCTGCTGAGTGACGGCTTCGATCAGCTCCGGCGGGAGCCGATCGCCAAGCGGATCAGGGCCGTACACGCGGGCGTCACGGTCGCGGACAGTACCCGGGCGGTGCTGGTCTGGGAGCCGCGGCGGGTGGTGCCCAGCTACGCGCTGCCGGTGGACGATGTCCGCGGTGAGCTCCTGCCCGGCGACCCGGCGGGGACAGGCACCGCGGGGACCGACGCCGCGGACGCCGGCGGGGTACGGCTTCCCGACGTCACCGGACGGCCGGTGCTGGATCCGTCCATCCCCTTCCCGGTGCACAGCACGCCGGGGCACGTGATGACGGTCCGGGCCGGCGGCCAGGACCGGCCGGGCGCCGGGTTCTGCCCCGCGGACCCGGACCTGGCCGGCTACGTGGTGCTGGACTTCGGTGCGTTCGACACCTGGTACGAGGAGGACCAGCCGAATGTGGGGCACCCGCACGATCCCTTCCACCGGATCGACGTGCTGCCCAGCTCGCGGCCCGTCCGCCTGGAACTGGACGGCTGGCTCCTCGCCGAGTCCTCCCGCCCGGCCCTGCTGTTCGAGACCATGCTGCCCACGCGTTTCTACCTGCGCCGCGAGGACATCCGGGCCGAGCTGATCCCCAGCAGCACCACGACCTACTGCGCCTACAAGGGACGGGCGTCGTACTGGTCGGCCTCGGTCGGCGGGCGGGTCATCCCCGACGCCGCCTGGACCTACACCGAACCGCTGCACGACGCCACGCCGGTCCGCGACCTCATCGCCTTCTTCGACGAGCGCGTCGACCTGACCCTGGACGGCCGCCGCCGCGAACGTCCCGTCACGCCCTGGTCAGCGCCGCGGGCCGGCGACGGGGACGGAGCGGGTCCCGGCCGTCGCGGCGGAAACTGAGGTCAGGCGCCAGCGGGCCTGATGCCGAGCCGGGCCGAGATGCGGGCCAGTTCGGTGTCATGGGAGACACCCTGGAAGTCGTACCGCGGCCTGTAGGGCGCCTCAAGCCGGGCCAGCTCATCGCTGGTCAGCTGGATGTCCAGCGAGGCCAGGGCGTCGTCCAGGTGAGACGGCCTGCTCACGCCGACCAGCGGCGCGGCGACGACCGGCTGGTGGCGCAGCCAGGCCAGCGCGACCTGGGCCCGGGTCACGCCGCGGGCCCCGGCGATCTCCCCGACCGCGTCGATGATCGCGTGGTCGCTGTCCTTCTCGGTGTAGAGCATGTCGGCGAACGGGTCCTGCCCGGACCGCCCGGTCGCCTCGTCCCAGCCCCGGGCGAGCCGGCCCCGGGCCAGCGGGCTCCACGGGATCGTGCCGATCCCCTCGTCGGCGCAGAGCGGCAGCATCTCCCGCTCCTCCTCGCGGGCCAGCAGGTTGTAGTGGTCCTGCATGGACACGAACCGGGCCCAGCCGTGCTGGCGCTGCAGGTTCAGCACCGTGGCGAACTCCCAGGCGTGCATCGACGAGGCGCCGAGGTAACGGGCCTTGCCGGACTGCACGACGTCGTGCAGCGCTTCAAGCGTCTCCTCGACCGGGGTCGAGTTGTCCATCCGGTGGATCTGGTAGAGGTCCACGTAGTCGGTGCCGAGCCGGCGGAGGCTGTGGTCGATCTCGGTGAGAATCGCCTTGCGGGACAGGCCGGCCCCGTTGGGGCCGGGCCGCATCGGGTGCCGGACCTTGGTGGCGATCACGACCGCGTCCCGGTCGGCGAAGTCCCGCAGCGCCCGGCCGAGGATCTCCTCGCTGGACCCCTGGGAGTACAGGTTGGCCGTGTCGAAGACGTTGATGCCCGCCTCGACGGCCTGCCTGATGAGCGGGCGGCTTTCGTCCTCCGGCAGCGACCACACGGGGTGGCCCCGGCCCGGCTCGCCGTAGGTCATGCCGCCGATTGCGATAGGCGAGACATCCAGACCCGTACGGCCCAGCTTGACGTAGCGCATGCCGTCTCCCGGCTGATCGTTACCGGAGAGTTCTCCGGTGTCCGTCCGCGACGATACCGGAGAACTCTCCGCCACGCCAGCCCGCTGAACGCGAGTAGCGCCCCAGCATGGTTCCAGCTTGCAGCCATCACCCCGGAGAGCTCTCCGGCAGATATACTGTGGTTGCGGAGAATTCTCCGTGACGAGCAGGAACCCGGCCGAGCAACAGGCGGCGCACATGCCCCCGAAGGCACAGCAGACCCCGCCCGTGCGGGCCCACGCCCGGCAGAATCGTGAGCGGATCCTGCAGGCGGCGTGGGAGTCGCTGCTGGAGTCGAACGAGGCGTCGCTGAACTCCATCGCCAGGAAGGCCGGCGTCGGGATCGGGACCCTCTACCGGCACTTTCCCACCCGGGAGGCGCTCGTCCTCGAGGTCTACCGGCACGAGGTGAACCAGGCCGCGGCGGCCGCACCCGCGCTGCTCGCCCGGCTCGCCCCGCTGGACGCCCTCCGGGAATGGATGGAACGCCTCGCGCACTACGGCATGACCAAGGTCGGCCTGGCGGACGCGCTGAACAGCGCCGCCTCGCACGAGAGCCTGGCCGCCGAGTCCTACGAGCCAATCATCGGCGCGCTGTCCATGCTGCTGCGGGCGAACGACGCGGCCGGCACCATCCGTCCCGGCCTGAACCCCGACGATGTCCTGCTGATGATGGGGTTCCTCTGGCGGATCGACCCCAGGAGCGACTGGCGGACCCGGTCGGGCCGACTGCTCGACCTGCTGATTGACGGGCTCCGGGCGGGCGCCCCGGCCGCGGCCGGGGCAGCCGGGGCCGGGGGCAATTCACCTTTTCCGGGCCGGCGGTGATCGGGCGTACGGGCTCGCGCGTCGTATCCGTGTAGGCCAGGTAATCCAGGCTTCCCGCGCGCCTATTGGAACCTTAAGGCGCCTGCGCTCCGCATCCAGATCGCTCAGCCGTGACGCAGGTGTGCCGGGGAGCCTGGCCGGCGACTGCCCAGGCAGGACGGGCACAGGACGCGGAGACCCGTGATGAATGCTCAAACATCGGCGCCGGCGGAATCCCCGGCGGGCACGCTCGTGGCCCGGCGGACCGAGGCGGACCGCCCGGACCGGCCCACCCGGTGGCGCCTGCCCGCCGGGTGGCCACTGCTGCCGGTGCTGATCGCCCAGGCACTGCTGTCACTCCGGCTGATCCGGGCCGACACCGCGTACCAGGACGAGGGCCTGTATCTGTGGGCCGGGCACCTGCAGTGGGCGAACTGGCTGCACGGCACGGCGATCCCGCCGTTCCCGTACTACTTCTCCGGCGCGCCGGTGATCTACCCGCCGCTCGGCGCGCTCGCCGACCATGCGGGCGGCCTGGCCGGGGCCCGGGTCCTGTCGCTGGCCTTCATGCTGGGCGCGACCACGCTGCTGTGGAGCACGGCCCGGCGGCGGTATGGGCGGCGGGCGGCCTTCTTCGCCGCCGCGGTGTTCGCGGTGCTCGGCCCCACCCTGCACCTGGGCGCGTTCGCCACGTATGACGCCCTGTCCCTGTTCCTCGTCGCCCTCGCGGCCTGGTGCGTGCTGCGGGCCGGCGACCGTGGTGCGCTGCCGGGCCGCATGATCGCGGCGGGCGCCATCCTGGCCCTGGCCAACGCCACGTCGTACTCCACGATCCTCTTCGACGTACTCGTGCCGGTGCTGGCGGTCCTGGCCGCGCTCCCCCGGCCGGGGGGCAGGGTCGCACTCCGGCGCGTAGCCATCCTGCTGGCCACGGTGATCGTGTGCCTGGGCGCGGGGCTGCTGATCGGCGGGAGCAGCTACCTCACCGGGTTCAAGCGGTCCATCCTGACCCCGGTCGCGCACACGAGCTCGCCGCTGTCCGTGCTCTCCAGCACCTGGTACTGGGCGGGCATACTCGTCATCCTGGCCGTGGGCGGCGTGGTCATCAGCGCCGTGCGGCGGGAGGGACGGGCCCCGGCCTGGCTGCTGGCCGTGCTGGCCGCCGCCGCGATCCTGGGGCCGGCCGAGCAGGCCTGGCTGCACACCGCCGCGCTGCTGAACGAGCACGTGGGTGTCGGGGCCTGGTTCGCGGCCATCGCCGCCGGCTACGCGCTGGACCGGTTCATCGCGGCTGTGCGGCCCGGGCGGGAGCAGGTCTTCACGAGCGCGGCCTGCGTGATCGCGCTGGCGTTCCCGGTGTACCTGGGCGCGGTGCAGTCGTGGGCGTTCGCGACCAGCTGGCCCAACGCGACCGCGTTCATCGGGGTGCTCCGTCCGCTGGCCGATCACAGCAGCGGACGGATCCTCGTCGAGGACCCCTCGGTCGCGAAGTACTACCTGCCGTCCGGGCGGGAGTGGCGCCGCTGGTCCAGCACCCGCAACATCACCCTGCCGTCCGGGGCCAGCACCGGGAACGCCGCCGCCACGGCGGGCATCCTCGCGGCGGGCGACACCGGGACCTTCGCCAACTACATCGCCCACGGCTACTTCGCCTACGTGGCCCTCAACTTCACCGACACCACCGCGCTGGACCATGGCCTGGCCACCGAGCTGCACCGTAACCCCGACTACCGCACCATTCAGGTCGTCCCTTACGGCACCGAGGTCAAGCCGGTCGGCCAGGGCACCTACGTGATCTGGAAATACCAGCCGCGCCGTTAATCGAGCCATTCGACCCATTCGCCCGACGGATGGGCCCGGGCCAGCAAGCGCCCGCAATCGGTACCCCCGTGGTCAGGGTGCCCGTGGTCAGGGTCCCGGTGGTCAGGGTGCCCGTGGTCAGGGTCCCCGTCGAACGTCCGCGCGCCCAGCACCGCGAACACTCCGTGGCGCTGGTAGTCGCGGACCAGCGCGGCGGGCAGCGGAATGCCCTGCACGCTGTCGTGGCCGGACGGCCCGAGCGGGACCAGCGGATCCAGGGACAGCCAGGTCACCGGGCGGGTCCGCCCGGCGCGGGCCAGGATGGCGGTCAGCTCCGCACGCTGCGGCGGTGCGAGGAACACCGCCAGGTAGGCGTCGGTCACGATGACCCGGCGGCCGGGCGGGAAACCGTCCAGCACGGCCGGGAGCGCAGTCAGGACGTCGCCGGCGACGAGCCGCGCCGGGTTGCGCCGGGCCACCTCCATCGCCGCGGCCAGCCGGGCCAGCCCCCCGGCCTCCGGCGGCGCGCACGCCTCCAGCCACGACCGGGCCGCCGGGTCGCGCGGGTCAAGCGGGCTGCGGTCGATGCCGACCCGCTCGGCAATGGGCGGCAGGGTGACGCGGGGCGGCTCCCGGGGGCCGCGGACGTCGCAGCGCAGGCTCATGGCAGCGGTGCGGGGGCCGGAGGCCCGGTCACCCACCAGGTAGCGGTACCGGTCCAGGTGCAGTCCCAGTCCGGCGCCCGTGCCCAGGTCGGCCAGGCCGACCAGGTCCGCGGGTGAGCCGGTGGTCGCGGACGAGCCGGCGGTGGCGGCGACGCCCAGCGCGATCTGCGTGCACCGGGCCACCTCGTTCATCTGGTACCGGCGGCCCCGGCATTCTGCCGTGATGTCGTCCAGCCGGGCCGAGATGAACGCCCGGGCCGCCGCCGGGAAGCCGTCGTCGAACGGGGGCTGCGGCGCTCCCGGCGCCGGGAAGTAGGCGGCCAGCGGCACCGGCTGGTCCCGGCGGACCAGATACGAGATGGCCGCGCTGGCCAGCAGGGCAGGCAGCCGGTCGGGCGGCAGCCCGGCCAGCTGGCCCAGCAGCTCCTCGTGGGCGGCGATCGCCTGGAACAGCGCGGCGGTGAGCCGCCAGGATTCCGGTGCCCCGGGCGGGGACCAGCCGCCCGCCACCTCCAGCGCCTGGGCCCGGATCTCCTCCGTCACGGACATGATCACCACGATACGTTCCGTTATTGTTACGGACTGTCTGCGGGGCGCTAGAACTCCGGCCGGGCGCCGGAGCCCACAGCCGCGTCCTCGCCCGGGGTCCGGCGGCGTGCGTCAGTCGTGCTCGATGGCGGTGTGATGGCAGAAGTGCACCCGCCCGGCGCCTAGCGCGTGCATCCGGGCCAGCGAGCCCTGCCACGCGGTGAAGTCGGCGGCCTGCCCGTCCGGCAGGCCGGCGCCGTCCGGGCCGGGCGGCTGGCGGTACTGGCGCGGGGTGTACGCGGCGTCGCCGATGAGCAGGTCCGCGGAGCCGCCGGCCGAGCGGACGACGACGGACTGGTGGCCGGCCGTGTGGCCCGGCGTGGTGATGACCGACACCCCCGGCAGGATCTCGGCGTCGCCGTCCAGCAGCTCGAACGGCGCGTTCATGAAGCCGAGCCAGTCGCACAGCTGCGGCTCCTCGCGCTGAGCGCGGGCCAGCTCGGCCCGCTGGACGTAGACGGGTGCGTGCGGGAAGACCGCGTTCTGGCCGCAGTGGTCGAAGTGCAGGTGCGTGTTGATGACCAGGCCGACGTCGGCGGGGGTCATCCCGATGCCGGCCAGCGCGTCAGCGGCGGTCCGGTTGACCACGCGCCAGTCGCTGAGCAGCTCATCCGGGCCGCCGACGCCGGTATCGACCAGCGCGGCGCCGCCGGGATGAATGATGACGAAGCCGTGTACCGGCCATTCCCCGCCGTCGGGCCCGCGCAGGGCGGCCAGGTGCAGCCGCCTGATTTCCAGGGTCATGGGCTCTCCAGGGTCACGCGGCGCCCCCCGGCTCCCCGGGAGAGAGCGGTGCGCGCGAGTTCCGCGACCGCCGCCCCCCCGGCCGCGAGCGAACTGCCCATCGCGACATAACGGCTCCCGGCCGGGATGTCCGCCATCCGTTCTCCCCTCGCCCGGTCTCTGCCTCTCCTTCCATGATCCTGGCCGATCACTGCGAAATGACAGCACCGATTGCCCAGGATCAGGGAAACTGCGCCCCGCGGCCCGCTAGCGTCACCCCGGAAGAGACCGGGGACGGGGACCAGGGGGTGGCCCGATGGGCCAGCATGGTGGGAGCCTGCTCACGGGCTGGGCGGCCCGGGCGGGCCGGGCCAGCCTGGCCCGCGCAGGGATCGGCGCCGCCGCGATCAGTGCCGCCGTGATCAGTGCCGTCGTGATCGGCGCCCTGGCCGGCTGCAGCTCGGCCGGACCGGCCAGCGGAAGTTCCACGCCGGCCGCGCAGACCACGCCCGGCAGCGCCTCCGCCAGCCCGGCCACGGCCAGTTCGGCCACGGCCAGTTCGGCGGGCACGCCGTCGGTCGCGGCCGCCGCGGCATTCGCCCCCATTGTCGAGCCGTTCGACCCGGGTCACCCGGCCCGGACCAGGCCCGCCCCGGCCAGCTGCGGCGGCCAGCCGACCACCCTGGCCATCGAGCGGTGCTACGAGGCCAGGATCGAGAACACGGACGCGGCGATCGACGCGGTGAAGCTGGCCCGCTACCAGAACGGGTCGCAGGCCCGGCGGGCCGCCATCACCGCCGGCGACAGCGCCTGGCTGTCGGCCCGCCAGCCGGTCTGCGCCAGGGCCTTCCATGGCGGCGGGACTATCGACGAGATCGACGTGGCCGGCTGCCTGCTCGCGGAGAGCACCGCCCGCCTGGGCGCCCTGAAGGGGATCACTCTCCCGGAGGCGGTGCTCAAGTCCACGGACAGCACCGATCCGAGCGCCCCGTCCTGGTACACCACGCCAGGGGGCTCGCGCATCGCGATGATCGACACGCAGGGGGACACGACCGGCGGGGTGATCATCGCCTGGGTGGTCATCGGCGGCGCGGGCGGGTTCCCGGTCAACCCCGGCCAGTTCACCTACGTGGACGGGTCCTTCACCGACCCGGGGAAAGTCCAGCCCCCCAGCCCGGCCGGGCACCGGGTGTCACCGGGCGCCGAGTACCAGTTCAGCATCGACTACAGCCATCTCTCCGCCGACCCGTACTCCGGTAAGGGCACAGGAGGCTGGGTTTACGCGCCGGGCGCCCCGGCAGCCGTCTGGCGATAGCGGCCGCCGGGCCGGCTGCCCCTTCCGCCCGGCCGGCGCGCCGCTGCCGCGGCAGCATGGCTGGCGCACCTCAAATTCTCCGCAACGAAGACCTATCCCCGGCCGGCCCCCCGGCCTCCCCGGTGGAGCCCGGGGACGGGGTGGGGCCGCGGGGGCGGGTCAGGCGCAGGCTGCCCGGCGGGCCGGACCAGCCGCTGCCGGAACACCCAGTAGCTCCAGCCCTGGTACGCGAGCACCAGCGGGACGAAGATCGCCGCGACCACGGTCATCACCAGCAGGGTCTCGTTCGCCGAGGCGGCGTTCCAGATGGTCAGCGAGGGGCCGGGACCACTGGACACCATGACCCTCGGGAACAGGGTGGTGAAGATCGCGCCGACGGCGGCCACGATGCCGAGTGCGCTCAGCGCGAACGCGGCGCCCTCCCAATGGGCCCAGACCAGCATGGCCGCGATGACGAAGGCCAGCGCGCAGCCGGCAGCGAGGGCGATCGGCACCGCGGCCGGGAGGTATCCGGGGCCGTGGGAGCCGCCGGCGGAGAGCCATGCCGCGGTGCCGACCACGAGCGCGCCCGCCAGGGGGGACATCCACATCGCGGTGGTGCGGGCCCGGCCGGCCAGCGGCCCGCCGGTCTTGAACGAGAGGAACGTGGCGCCGTGCGCCAGGAACAGGGCCAGGCTGGCCAGCCCGCCGACGATCGCCACCGGGGCCAGCAGGCCCGAGAGGCCGCCCAGGTACAGCCCGGCCGGGGACAGCCGCAGGCCGCGAATCAGGTCGGTGAACGCCACTCCCCAGGCGAAGGCCGGGACGAGGCTGCCGACGGCCAGGGCCCAGTCCCAGCCCTGCCGCCAGCGGGCGCTGTCCCGCTTGCCCCGGAACTCGAAGCTCACCCCCCGCACGATCAGGGCGGCCAGGATGATGAACAGCGGGAGGTAGAACCCGCTGAACATGCTGGCGTACCAGAGGGGAAAGGCGGCGAAGGTGGCGCCCCCGGCGACGATCAGCCAGACCTCGTTGCCGTCCCACCAGGGGCCGATGGCGCTGCGGGCCAGCCGCCGGTCTATGTCATCCCGCCCGATGGCCAGGCTGAGAACCCCGACGCCGAAATCGAAGCCCTCCAGCACGAAGTAACCGGTCCAGAGCACGCCGATCAGCGCGAACCAGGCCGTGTTGAGGCTGGCTACCGGTCCACTCACTGCGCTGCCTCCTTAACGATCTTGGCTCCTCAGTAGATGAGCTCCTCGGCGGGCGCTTCGCCGGGGGCACCCGGCCCTTCAGGCGGATGCGGTTCCTCGGGGCCGAGACCACGCCGGGCCGACCGGTACATCAGGAGGACGTCGATGACCCCGAGCACCGTGTAGAGCAGCACAAAGCCGCCGAAGGTGAAGGCGACGTCGGCCAGCGACACGGTGGGCGAGGCGCTCACGCCGGTCTTCAGCAGGCCGTACACGATCCAGGGCTGGCGTCCCATCTCGGTGAAGATCCAGCCCGCGGTGTTGGCCAGGAACGGCGAGGCGATGCAGGCCATCAGCGCCCAGAGAGTCCAGCGCCCGAGCTCGAAGGGCTTGGCGGCCCCCCGCCGGGACCGCCACAGCGCCCAGGCCGACATGATCAGGATCAGGAACCCGAGCCCGACCATGATCCGGAAGCCCCAGTAGGTGACCCACAGGACCGGGACGTAACTGCCGGGCCCGTACTTCGCCACCTCGGCGCGCTGCGCCCCGGTCACGCCGGTGACCCGGCCGTTCCAGGACAGGGTGGCGATCAGGCTGAGCAGGTGCGGGATCCGGATCTGGAAGATGGGCTGGCCGGACAGGTTCCCGATGGTGAGCAGCGAGAAGCTGGCCCCGCTCTGGGTCTTGTAGACCGCCTCGGCGGCGGCCATCTTCATCGGCTGCTGGGTGTCCATCAGCCGGGCCTGGAGGTCGCCGGTCACGATGACCAGGACCACGCAGACCAGGGCCACGGCCGCGCCCAGCCGGGCGGTGCGGGTGAACGCCGCGACGTTCCTGCCGCGGAGCAGCTGCCACGCCGACACGCCGAGCATGAGCATCGCGCCGGTCACGAACGCGGCCAGCACGGTATGGGAGAACTCCGCCCACAGTGTCGAGTTCCGCAGCACCGCCCAGAAGTCGGTGAGCTCCGCCTTCCGGCCGGCACCATGGCCGACGATGTGGTAGCCCACGGGATGCTGCATCCAGGCGTTGGCGGTGAGAATGAAGAACGCGGACACGATGCTGCCCAGGCTGGCCAGGCAGATGGACAGCGTGTGGACCAGCGGGGAGAGCCGGTTCCGGCCGAAGATCCACACCCCGATGAACGTGGACTCAAGGAAGAACGCGAGCAGCCCCTCCATGGCCAGCGGCGCGCCGAAGATGTTGCCCACGAACACCGAGTAGTTCGACCAGTTCATGCCGAACTGGAACTCCTGGACGATGCCGGTGACGATGCCCATCGCGAAGTTGATCAGGAACAGCGTGCCGAAGAAGCGGGTCAGCCGCTCCCAGGTCTGGTCCCTGGTCCGGTAGGCCTGGACCTGCATGATCGCCACCAGGAACGCCAGCCCGATAGTGAGCGGGACGAACAGGAAGTGGTAGGTGATCGTGACGCCGAACTGCCAGCGGGAGAGCAGCACCTTGGCCGGGGTCATTCCTTGATCGCCTCCTTGACCCAGGCCCGCAAGGCGGGCGGGGGCAGGGCGCCGGCCTGCCGGGCCACCACCTCCCCGTGGCGCAGGATCATGAGGGTCGGGATGGCCTGCACTCCGAAGCGCTGCTGGAGCTTGGGTGAGTCGTCCACGTTGACCTTGACCAGCTTGATCCGGCCCGCCAGGTCGGTGGCCAGCTGTTCCAGGGCCGGGCTGACCATGCGGCACGGCCCGCACCAGGGGGCCCACATGTCCACGATCACGGGCAGCGACGCGGCCTCGGCGATCTCGGCGAACGTCTCGTCACCGGCGTCGGCGATCCAGGGCAGCGGGTGGTGGCAGTGGCCGCACCGGGGGATCCCGGGTGCGGCCGCCGGAACCCGGTTCCGGCGGCCGCAGTGCGGGCAGGTCACCAGCTCATCGGACATGGAAGGGCCACCTGGTCAGGAGGGGTTGTCGTAGCTGACGGTCAGCTCGCCGTCGGTGTAGGCGACGCGGATCGTGGCCCCGTCGCGGACGTCGCCGGCCAGCAGGGCGCGCCCGAGCCGGGTCTCGACCTCGCGGGCGATGAACCGGCGCAGCGGCCGCGCCCCGTAGACCGGATCGAAGCCCTGCTCGGCGATGAAGTGCTTGGCGCCCTCGGTGACCTCCAGCTTCATCTGGCGCTCGGCCAGCCGGGAGCGGACGTCGTCCATCATGAGGTCCACGATGTGCTCTATCTCCGCCGGGGTGAGCGGCTTGAACAGCACGATGTCGTCCAGCCGGTTCAGGAACTCGGGCCGGAAGTACTCGCGCATCTCCGCCAGCACGCGCTCGCGGGCGTCCGGCTTGATCTCGCCCTCCGCGGCGGCGTCCGCGGTCAGGTACTGGGAGCCGATGTTGGAGGTCATGATGATGACCGTGTTACGGAAGCTGACCGTGCGCCCCTGCGCGTCAGTGAGCCTCCCGTCGTCGAGGACCTGGAGCAGCGTGTTGAACACGTCCTGGTGCGCCTTCTCCACCTCGTCGAACAGCACCACGGAGTACGGCCTGCGCCGCACGGCCTCGGTGAGCTGGCCGCCCTCCTCGTAGCCGACGTACCCGGGCGGCGCGCCGACCAGGCGGCTGACGGTGTGCCGCTCCTGGTACTCGCTCATGTCGATGCGGACCATGTTCTCCTCGGTGTCGAACAGGGCCGCGGCCAGCGACTTGGCCAGCTCCGTCTTGCCCACCCCGGTGGGGCCGAGGAAGATGAACGACCCGATCGGGCGGCGCGGGTCCTTGATGCCGGACCGGGCCCGGATGATGGCGTCCGTGACCAGCTGCACGGCCTCGTCCTGGCCCACGACCCGCTCGTGCAGGATCTCGCCGAGGTGCAGCACCTTCTCGCGCTCCCCCTCCTGCAGGCGGCTGACCGGGATGCCGGTCCAGCGGGACACGATCGCCGCGATCTCCTCGTCGGTGACCACCTCGCGCAGCAGCCGTGCGCCGCCCTGGCGGGACGCCAGCTGCTCCTCCTCGGCCTGCAGCCGGCGCTCCAGCTCGGGGAGCCGGCCCAGGCGCAGCTCCGCGGCCCGGTTCAGGTCGTAGTCCCGCTCGGCCAGCTCGGCCTCCTGCCGCACCTGCTCCATCTCCTCGCGGAGCGCCTGGACCCGGCGCAGCGCCTGGCGTTCGGCTTCCCACTGCGCCCGCAGCGCATCGGCCTCCGCCCGCAGGTCCGCGAGTTCCCGGCGCAGGCCCTCCAGGCGGGCCTTGCTGGCCGGGTCGGTCTCCTTGGCCAGCGCGGCCTCCTCGATCTCCAGCCGCATGACCCGCCGGGTGAGCTCGTCGAGCTCGGCCGGCATGGAGTCGATCTCGGTCCGGATCATCGCGCAGGCCTCGTCGACCAGGTCGATCGCCTTGTCCGGCAGGAACCGGTCGGAGATGTAGCGATGGCTGAGCGTGACCGCGCTGACCAGCGCGCTGTCGGCGATCTTGACGCCGTGGAAGATCTCGAGCCGCTCCCGCAGGCCACGCAGGATTGAGACCGCGTCCTCCTCGGACGGCTCGTCCACCATGACCGGCTGGAAGCGCCGCTCCAGGGCCGCGTCCTTCTCGATGCGCTGGCGGTACTCGTCGAGAGTGGTGGCCCCGATCAGGTGCAGCTCACCACGGGCCAGCATCGGCTTGAGCATGTTGCCCGCGTCCATGGCCCCTTCGGCCGCCCCCGCGCCGACCACGGTGTGCAGCTCGTCCACGAAGAGCAGGATGCGGCCCTCCGCCGCCCGGACCTCGCTGAGCACGGCCTTGAGCCGCTCCTCGAACTCGCCGCGGTACTTGGCCCCGGCGACCAGGGAACCCATGTCGAGGCTGAAGATGGTCTTGTCGCGCAGGCCCTCGGGGATGTCCCCGCGGGTGATCCGCTGGGCCAGCCCTTCCACGATGGCGGTCTTGCCCACGCCCGGATCACCGATCAGCACGGGGTTGTTCTTGGTCTTGCGGGACAGGATCTGGATGACCCGCCTGATCTCGGCGTCCCGGCCGATGACCGGGTCGAGCCGGCCGCTGGCCGCGTCCGCGACCAGGTCGGTGCCGTACTTGGCCAGCGCCTCGTAGGCGACCTCCGGCATGGCGGAGGTGACCCGCTGGTTGCCGCGGATGCTGGTGAGTGCTTCCAGGAAGGACTCCCTGGTCAGTCCCTGCTCCCGCAGCAGCCGGCCCGCCACGGTGGACGGGCCTTCGGCCAGCATGGCCAGGACGAGGTGCTCGACGGAGACGTACTCGTCCTTGAGCCGGCCCGCCTCCTGCTCGGCGGAGTCCAGGAGGCGGGCCAGCCGCTGGGTGACGTTGATCTGGCCCGGGTTCGCGCCCGGTCCGCTGACCCGGGGCCGCCGGCCCAGCTCGGCCTCCAGCGCTTCCCGCAGCCGGTCCGGACCACCCCCGGCCTGGCTGAGCAGCCGGGGGACGATGCCCTCGGACTGATCCAGCAGGGCGAGGAGCAGATGCTCGACGTCGACCTCGGTGTGGCCGAAGCGGAGCGCCTTGGTCTGAGCATCGTGCAGCGCTTCCTGTGATTTCTGGGTCAGGTGACTCGGGTCCATGTTCACCCTCCTAGCCGTCGGGCGCCCCGCAGGGCCGCTTCGAGTACGGCGATCCGGTCGAGCAGATCGGTGACGAGCGAGATGGCCGCGTAGTTGATGGCGAAACCCGCGCGGAGCCGCTGCACCCTGGCCACCGCGGCGACCTGGCCTCGGGGGAACCAGAGCTCACCGGACGGGTCCCGGGCGGCCTCGACGACGCCGAGGGCGACGAGCCGGCGGATCAGGTCCGGGTGCAGGCCGGTCACCGCGGCGAACTCGTCCAGGCTCAGCCCGGGGGCGCGGACCCGGACCATGGCGTAGCTCACGACTGGCTCCTCGGATCGAAGTCGGATTCGGCCGCGAGCTCCTCGAACAGCCGCCGCTCGGCCCGCGACGGCCGCGGCGGGACCATGATCCTGGCCTCCGCGAACAGGTCACCGGGCTTGCCCCGAGGATTGGGCAGGCCCCGGCCGCGGAGCCGGAGCCGCCGCCCGCTCGACGTCCCGGCGGGGACCTTCACCTTGGCCTCGCCGCCGGGGGTGTCCAGGGCGACCGTGGTGCCGAGGGCGGCTTCCCACGGCGCGAGCGGCAGGTCCACGTAGAGGTCGCGGCCGACGAGGCGGTACCGGGGGTGCGGCGCCATCCGCACGACGAGATACAGATCGCCGCTGGCCCCCCCGTCGCTGCCCCGGCCGCCCTGGCCCGCCAGCCGGATCCGCTGCCCGTCGGTCACGCCGGGCGGCACGTTGACGTCGAGGGTCGCGCGGGCGCCGTCACCCGACAGCGTGATCGTCCGGCGGGTACCGTGATAGGCCTCGTCGACGGTGATCTCGAGCTCGGCCTCCTGGTCGGCACCGGGAACCGGGCCCCAGCCCCGGCCGGACCGGCCACCTCGGCC
>JAOPYP010000286.1 GCA_025964635.1 Actinomycetes bacterium
TTTTTTCCGCTCATGGTGCATGGCCAGGCCCGGAAACGCTAGTTTCGCTGCAATGAAGGCCCTGGTCCTGTCGGGGGGCGCGGGAACGCGGCTGCGGCCGATCACCCATACCTCGGCCAAGCAACTACTTCCGGTAGCGAACAAGCCCGTCCTGTTCTACGGCCTTGAGGCCATCCGGGATGCGGGTATCACCGACGTGGGGCTCGTCGTCGGCGATACCGCGCCCGCCATCGAGGAGGCGGTCGGGGACGGCTCCGCGTTCGGCCTCAGCGTCACGTATCTCCGCCAGGAGGCGCCGCTCGGCCTGGCCCACGCGGTCCTCATCGCCCGGCCGTTCCTCGGCGACGACGACTTCGTCATGTACCTCGGGGACAACTTCATCGTGGGCGGGATCTCCCCGCTGGTGGATGAGTTCCGGTCCGCCCGGCCGGATGCGCAGATCATGCTCACCCAGGTTCCGGACCCGCGCGAGTTCGGTGTCGCCGAACTCGACGAGACGGGCCAGGTCGTCGGCCTGGAGGAGAAGCCGCGGCAGCCCAAGAGCGACCTTGCCCTGGTGGGCGTCTACATGTTCACCGCGTGCGTGCACGAGGCCGTCAGCAACCTGGAGCCCTCATGGCGGGGTGAGCTGGAGATCACCGAGGCCATCCAGTGGCTGATCGACAGCGGCCGGAAGGTGGCGTCCACGACCATCTCCGGATACTGGAAAGACACCGGGAACGTCGCGGACATGCTGGAAGTCAACCGGCTGGTGCTGGAGACCGTGGAACCGGCCCGGCGCGGTGTGGTGCACCCCGGGTGTGAGCTGATCGGCCGGGTGGTGATCGAGGAAGGCGCCGAGGTGAGCGCGTCCCGCATCGTCGGCCCGGTCATCATCGGGGCGCGCACCCGGGTGGCCGACTCCTACCTCGGCCCGTTCACCTCGGTGGCGGAGGACTGCACCATCTCCGACAGCGAGATCGAGTACTCGATCGTGCTCCGGGGCGCGTCTATCAGCGGGGTGCGGCGGATCGAGGCGTCTATCATCGGGCGCGACGTGGAGGTCACGCCCGCGCCGCGGGTGCCCAAGGCGCACCGGCTCATTCTCGGTGATCACAGCAAGGTGCAGATCAGCTCATGAGGATCCTGGTAACTGGCGGGGCCGGCTTCATCGGCTCCCACTACGTCCGCACCCTGCTCAGTGGTGGTTACCCCCGATACGAGCAGGCCACGGTGACGGTCCTGGACAAACTCACCTACGCGGGCAACCTGGCCAACCTGGACCCGGTCGCCGGGAACCCCCGGCTGCGCTTCGTCCAGGGTGACATCTGCGACGCCAGCCTGCTCGCGTCGCTGCTCCCGGGCCACGACGCGGTGCTCAACTTCGCCGCCGAGACGCACGTGGACCGGTCCATCGACGGCGCCTCCGATTTCGTCGCCGCCAACGTGGTCGGTGTGCAGGTCCTGCTGCAGGCCTGCCTGGACGCCGGGGTGGGCCGGGTGGTGCAGGTCTCCACCGATGAGGTCTACGGCAGCATCGCGGAAGGCTCCTGGGCCGAGGACGCGCCGCTCGAGCCGAACTCTCCCTACTCGGCCGCGAAGGCCGGTGGCGACCTGATGGCCCGGGCCTACGCCCGGACCCACGGCCTGAACGTCAGCATCACCCGGTGCTGCAACAACTACGGTCCCTACCAGTACCCGGAAAAGGTCATCCCGCTGTTCGTCACCAACCTCCTGGATGGGCTCACGGTCCCGCTCTACGGCGACGGCGGCAACGTCCGCGACTGGATTCACGTGGACGACCACTGCCGGGGCATCCAGCTGGTGCTCGAGCGGGGCACGGCCGCCGGCGTGTACCACATCAACGGCGACGCGGAACTGACCAACCTCGAGCTGACCCGCGCGATCCTGGAGCACTGCGGGGCGGGCTGGGACATGGTCACCCCGGTCGCGGACCGCAAGGGCCATGACCGGCGCTACTCGCTCGACGACCGGGCGCTGCGCGCGCTCGGGTACGCGCCGCGCATCCCGTTTGCCGACGGCCTGGCGGCCACCGTGCGCTGGTACGCGGACCACCGCCCGTGGTGGGAGCCGCTGAAACGGCCCGGGCCGGTGGGGTCCGGGCCGGTGGCCGGGTCCGGCCGCGAGCCCGAGACCGCCGGCCAGGGCGGCCCGGCCCGGTGAACCGGTGGCTGGTGACCGGCGCCCGGGGGATGCTGGGCCGGGATCTCGTCACCGTGCTGGAACGCCGGGGCGAGGCCGTGACCGGGCTCTCCCGCAGTGATCTCGACATCACCGACGCCGGGGCCGTCCGCGCCGCGCTGGCCCGCTGGCGGCCCGCGGTGGTGGTCAACTGCGCGGCCTGGACCGCGGTGGACGACGCTGAGGCCAGCGAGGGCGCTGCGCTCCGGGTCAACGGCGCGGCCGTCGCCGGGCTGGCCGCCTGCTGCGCCGCGCAGGGCGCCGCGCTCATCCAGGTCTCCACGGACTACGTGTTCGACGGGCAGGGCCGCGAACCGTACCCGGAGGACGGCCTTCCGGCCCCGCGCACCGCGTACGGGCGCACCAAGCTGGCCGGGGAACGGGCCGTCCTGGACCAGGCCGGCCTGGCGGGCTACGTGGTCCGGACCGCCTGGCTCTACGGGGCCCACGGGCCGAACTTCGTGGCCACGATGATCAGGAAGGAACGCGGGCCGGGGCAGGTCCGCGTGGTCGACGACCAGCGCGGGCAGCCGACCTGGTCGATGGACGTGGCGGACCGCATGCACGCCCTGATCACGGCGGCCGCGCCGCCCGGCATCTATCACGCGACCAGTAGCGGTGAGACGACCTGGTTCGGCCTCGCCCGCGAGGTGTTCCGGCTGCTGGGCGCGGACCCCGCCCGGGTCCTGCCGGCCACGAGCCGCGCGCTGGCCCGCCCCGCGCCCCGGCCTGCGTTCAGCGTTCTCGGCCACGCCGCCTGGGAACGCGCCGGGCTCACCCCGATCGGCGGCTGGCAGCAGGCTCTGCGGCGCGGGCTGCCCGGGCTGGCGGCCATGACGGCCGCGGCCGAGCCTGCTCCCTAGGGCGTCCCGCGGACGGACCGTTAACGGGCCGGAAGTGAGCCGCGCAGCTGGGCCAGATAGGCCAGGCAGCTGGCGTAGTCCGGGAGAATGCCGCTGCTCTGCGCGGTGCGCAGGGACGGCGCCGCGGCGTCCTTGTCCGACAGGATGGGCTTGACGTCCACCGGCCATTCGATGGCGATGTCCGGGTCGAGGGCGTCCACGCTGTGCTCCCGCCCGGGGGCGTACGGCGTGGAGCAGAGGTACAGCACCGTGGCCTGCTCGCTCAGGGCCATGAACGCGTGCCCGAGCCCCTCGGACAGGAACAGCGCGCGCCGGTTCTCGTCGTCCAGCTCGACCGCGGTCCAGGCCGCGAACGTGGGAGAGCCCAGCCGCAGGTCCACCACGACGTCCAGGACGGCCCCGGCCGCGCAGCTCACGTACTTCGCCTGGCCCGGCGGGACGTCAGCGAAGTGAATACCCCGGATTACGCCGCGGCCGGATACCGAGCAATTTGCCTGCGCAATTTCGAATGGATAACCAAGTGTGTCCGCGAACTCACTGCCACGGAACCACTCGTGGAAACTTCCCCGGTCGTCCCGGTGGATTGGCGGGGTGAAAGCCCAGGCACCATCGATGCTGAGCGGTTCCATCTGAAGCTCCTCTGCCGGGGCTCTGTTGCCGTTA
>JAOPYP010000304.1 GCA_025964635.1 Actinomycetes bacterium
GCCCTGGCCGGCCGCACCCCGCTGAACCGCGCCACCGCCCACGGCGTCCCCGCTCCCGCCGGGGCGGCCAGCGGCAGCGGCCACGCCGGCTCCGGGAGTACACCCGGAAGCGGCGCGGCCGTCCCGCCGGGAAGTTACGGTGACCCGGTGAGCGCGCTGTACGAGGAGCACTACGCCCCGCTCGTCCGGCTGGCCGCGCTGCTGGTCCGCGACACGCCCACGGCGGAACAGATCGTGCAGGACTCGTTCGTGGCCGTGGCCGCCACCTGGCGGCGGCGGGACACCGACGGCGCGCTGGACCTCCTCCGCCAGGCGGTGCTGGATCGCTCCCGGTCGGCGCTGCGGCACGGCATCACCCCGGCCCCGGCGGCCACCGGGCGCCCGCCCGGCTCCCCGCCGCTGCTGGCCGCCCTGGGCGCGCTGCCCGCCCGGCAGCGCGAGGTGCTGGTCCTGCGCTACTACGCCAACCTGTCCGAAGCGCAGGCCGCGGACACCATCGGCATCAGCCGGGCCGCCGTCCGGCGGCACGCCACCCGGGCCAACGCCACCCTGCGTACCCTGCTCGACGCCGGCTGAGGAGGAGGAGCCGGGCGCGACAGGTGTTCGTTGCGGGCCGTAAGGCGGCGGGTGCGCCGGCGTGCGGACCGGGGCTAACGCCGGCTCATGGCCCGCAGCGCGGCATAGGAGACCACGCCGTAGGCCAGGTGGGGGGCGGCGTCGCTGAGCCACGCGGTCACGTCCCACTCCCGCGGGTCGGTCAGGCCGAGCCGGGTCAGGGAGGCGTCGGTCGCCGCCATCGCCGCCGCGCCGAGCAGGACCGGGCCGACCACCGGGCCCAGCCGCAGCACCACGGCCCGCAGCTCCCCGGCCAGCGCACCGACCGCGACGCCGGTTGCGATGCCGGCCAGCGCCCCGAGCCCTTCGAGGCGGTGGTCCCGTTCCTCGCCGCTGCCCGGGATCTCCGCCCCGGCCCGCCTGGCCAGCTCCTCGACCGCCTGCTGGGGCGTGCTGCTGGATGGCCGTCCGCGCCAGGCCATGTCCAGGTACGTGGCCGCGTTCAGCGCCGTGGTGCCCGCGGCCCCGGCCATGGCGCCCCTGATGAGTCCCTTGATCATGAGCGTGGGGATGCCCGGGACGGCGGCCGGCAAACACCCGCCGGCCGGACCGGCCACCACCCGCTCCGGGCGCCGATCGCCGGCTTTCCCCGGTTTGGGCCAGCGGCCCACGGGGAGCAGCGGTCGGGCCGTGGGGGCGCCGGAGACGAGCCGGTGATGCAAGGAAGGACATGCCATGTCACGACCCGAGTTCATCGAGGTGCAGAAGGCCCTGAGCGGGATGAGCTACCCCGCGACCAAGGACCAGCTGATCAGGCACGCCCAGGAGCACGGCGCCGGTGAGGACATACTCAACGCCCTGAGGGCGCTGCCGGAGAAGCAGTACGACGGCCCGAACGAGGTGAGCGCGGCCGTCGCGCACGTGTGAGCCGCCGGCCCGCAGCCGGCCCCGGGCGGGCTGCGGGCCAGCCTCCGGCACAGCCAGTTCCTCACGCGTTTGGCCTGGCCGGCCACGGGTACCCGGCCATGCCGGAGAGAGGGAGGATCCGATGACGCCACGCGGGCAGACGGCATCGCCGACGCTGGGCGAGGACGGGAAAGCCCGGTTCGCTGCCGAGACGCTATTGCACATGGGGCAGCTGAGGGCGGCCGCCACGGCCATGACCCGTAACCCCCATGACGCCGAGGACCTGGTCCAGGAGACGTACACCAAGGCGTACGCCAGCTTCCACCAGTTCCGGGAGGGCACCAACGCCCGGGCCTGGCTGCTGCGGATTCTCACGAACACCTTCATCAACAGCTACCGGCGCCGGCAGCGCGAGCCGGTGAAGGTATCGACCGCCGGCGTCGAGGACTGGCAGCTCACCCAGGGCCGGCCCGACGCCGGGGCCGCGCCCCGGTCCGCCGAGGAGGTGGCGCTCGACCGGCTGCCCGACGCCACGGTTATCCGGGCGCTGAAGGAACTGCCGCGCGACTTCCGCACCGCTGTCTACCTCGCGGACGTGGAGGGCCTCACATACCGGGAGGTCGCGGACATCATGCGGTGCCCGGTCGGCACCGTGATGTCCCGGCTGCACCGGGCCCGCGCCCAGCTGCGTGGCAGGCTCCGGGACCAGGCCGCCGAGCGGGGCATCGTGCCACACCCGCGCTACTCGGCCGGGCGCTGAACGCTTCTCCGACGTTTAGGAAACCTGAGCCGGGAATTTCCCATGATCAAGCTCAGCCGGCTTTCGCAGCCCCCGGGGCAGGAGGAGGACCAGCCGTGAACGGTACCGTCGTCGTCAACCTGGTGATCGGGGCGCTGATCGTCCTGATCATCGTCGGTGTCCCGCTGTGGCTGACCCTCCGGCGGCGGCACGCCCGGCCGGACTACCGCGAGGCGCGGGCGCACTACCAGGCCAAGGCTGACCCATCGGTCACGCCGCTCAGCGACTACGTGCCCGCCGAGCCCGTGGCCGCCACCGACGGCCTGGCCGTTCCCCAGACTCCCCTGGACGAGGCCAGTACGTCCGCCGGCGACGCCGGGACTCCGGCCGGCGACCCCGGCCAGGATGGTCTGTCCCGCGCGGACCAGGTCAGGAAGCGTCGCGCCCCCGGCGGCGCAGGAAGCTGACGAACTCGGCGCCCTCGCGCAGCCGCCGCCGCATCAGGTCGGGGCTGCGCACCATCTCGGCGGACATTTCGGCGATCTTCCCGGCCCGGAAGTAGAACTGCCGGTAGAAACTCTCCACGGAGTCGTAGATCTCGGTCCGGTTGAGGTCCGGGTAGCTGAGGGCCGCGGCCTGCACGCCGTGCTCGTCGATCAGCGTGGCGTCGTCCTCAGGCAGCCAGCCGCTGTCCTTGGCCTGCTGGTACAGCGCGGTCCCCGGGTACGGGGCGGCGATCGACACCTGCAGCGAGTGGGGGTTGATCTCCTTGGCGAACCGGATGGTTTCCTGGATCGTTTCCGTGGTCTCGCCCGGGAGGCCGACGATAAAGGTGCCGTGGATGGTAATGCCAAGATCCCGGCAGTCCTTGGTGAACTGGCGGGCCCGCTCGACCCGGACGCCTTTCTTGATGTTGATGAGGATCTGCTGATTCCCGGATTCGTACCCGACCAGGAGCAGGCGCAGGCCGTTATCCCGCAGGACCCTGAGCGTCTCATAAGGCACGTTCGCTTTGGCATTGCACGACCAGGTCAGGCCGAGTTTGCCCATGCCGCGGGCGATCTCTTCCGCGCGCCCCCGGTCGTCGGTGAACGTGTCGTCGTCGAAGAACACTTCCTTCACCGACGGGAACAGCTCGGTGATGCGGGCCATCTCGCCCAGCACGTGCCCGGCGCTCCTGGTGCGGTAGCGGTGGCCGCCGACGGTCTGCGGCCACAGGCAGAACGTGCACCGCGAGCGGCAGCCCCGGCCGGTGTACAGGGATACGTACGGATGCTTGAGGTAGCCGATGAAGTAGTCGTCCACGTTCAGGTCGCGCCGGTACGCGTCGGTGACGTAGGGCAGCCGGTCCATATGTTCCAGGATCGGCCGGTCCAGGGTGTGGACCACCTGGCCGTCCGGGTCGCGGAACGTGAGCCCGCGGACGTCGGCCAGCGGCCGGCCCTCGGCGACCTCGGCGATCGTGAAGTCGAACTCCTCGCGGGCCACGAAGTCGATCGCGTCCGACGCCAGCAGGGAGGCCTCGGGTTCCACCGCGACCTTGGCGCCGACGAAGCCGACCTTCAGCGCCGGATTCGCCCGTTTGAGCGCCTCGGCCACCTGGACGTCCCCCGCGAACGAGGGGGAACTCGTGTGCAGCACCGCGAGGTCGTGCTGGTGCGCCAGCGGGAGCACGTCGTCGAGGCTGAGCCCGGCCGCGGGCGCGTCCACGAGCTTGCTGCCCGGCACGATGGCGGCGACCTGGGCCAGCCAGGTCGGGTACCAGAAGGACCGGATCTCGCGCCTGGCCTGGTAACGCGAGCCTGCGCCGCCGTCGAACCCCTCGTACGACGGCGGGTGCAGGCAGAGTGTGCGGATCACGGATAGCCCACCTCCCGGGCGGAGTGTGCGTGCGGATGACCGTCGATCACGGCCGGGCCGCCGGTGGCGGCGGGAGTGCCGGTCGCGGCGGGAGTGCCGATCGCGGCACCCGGCCGGCGGTCCCCGCCCACGCCGGCGCTGGCCATCGCGGCGGCGAAGGCCTGATCCCAGTCTCCGGGCCGCCGGGCCGGGCCCGCGGGCCCGGGCTGGTCCAGCGCGGCCAGGACACTGGCGGCGATCTCCGGCGGGCGGGGGTTACACGCCCCGGCTCCGCCGAGTTCCAGTTCATGCTGCAGGTTTTCCCGGCCGTGGCCGGGCATCGCGTCGAGGAGCATCAGCCTGCGCCCGGCGGCCCGTGCCTCGCCGCACGTCAGCGCGCCGGGCAGGGTCACCACGAGGTCGGACGCGCTCATCAGCTCGGCGATCCGCGGGGTGAACCCGTACGGGTGGACCAGGGAGCAGGTGGCGGCCAGGAGCTCCAGCCGGGCGGCGAGCCGGGGGTTGTGCCCGGCCACGGCCAGCACGTGCACGCCGGCATCGGCCAGGGCCCGCGCGGCCCCCTCGACCGGGCCCAGCCCCCATCCGCCGCCCATCAGCAGGACACACCGGGCGTCCGCCGGTATCCCGAGCGACGACCGGGCCGTGGGCCGCGGCGGCGGCCGGAAGAACGCGGGCCGC
>JAOPYP010000336.1 GCA_025964635.1 Actinomycetes bacterium
GCAGCATCCCGTACAGCTTCGAGACGTTGAAGTCGCCGTCGCCGATGATGGGATAGTTGGGTGCGACCCCCTGTGTCTGCTGGATATCGCTCGCCCACTGCTCGTGCTTCCCCGTCGGGTCGACCGATAGCCCGATGATCTTCACGTTCCGCTTGTCGAACTCGGGCTTGATCTTGGCCATATAGCCGAGCTCGGTCGTGCAGACGGGCGTGAAGTCCTTCGGGTGCGAGAACAGGACCGCCCAGGAATCACCGATCCACTCGTGGAAGTTGATCGGGCCCTCAGTCGTGTCAGCGGTGAAGTCCGGGGCGATGTCCCCAATCGCGAGAGTCATGTTTCTCCTCCGAGTTCTGTTTTCTGGTTTCCACTACCGCCAGCGGCCTAGCCTGCCGCGCTGGGTTTAGCACATATGAGGCACTCTTCGCTCAGGATCCGGTATGCACAACCGGGCTCCGGGCAACCCCGGCTGGATCCGGACGGATACGGATCTTGGCAAGCTCCCAGGATCCATCCCCCGCACTCTGTCGCCGGCGGCGCCGGGCCCGTTCATCATCGTCCCCGCTGCTCCGAAACCGCAATCGGGCGCGGGCCAGCGTCCTGCCGGATCCGTTCGAGGAACAGCACGACCACGGCGGCCGCCGTGCGGTGTGGCTGGTCGTTGAGCACGTCGTGCCGGCCGGCTGTGATGCTCACCAGTTCAGCCGAGAGAGCCGCAGCGTACCGGTCGCGGACCTGCCCCAGCGGGCTGATTGGGTCATCACTGCCGTGGATGCCGAGAATGGGCACGCGCAGCCCCCCAGGTCCGCACGCTCCAGCCACTCGGCCGGAATGGGCTCATACAGCGCGCCCCGGCGCAGGGGGGAGGCAGTTAGCCGCCCGCGGTGCGTCGGGCAAAAGGTCCTGGCGTTCAGTTCCTCCTCCCATGTGCCCGCCGAGCCGGCCTGCGGTGTCGCGGGCAGGCCGGCCAGCACCAGTGCGTCCACGTCAGCGCCCAGGCCTGATCTGGCCAGCATGATCGCGAACAAAGCACCCGCGTCCGACCCGGCCAGCACCCGCGGGGCAGGCAAGCTGGAGTCGGCCAGGAGGCCTGAGATCTGCCCCCGGACCAGTTCGGCGTCTACCGTGGGATCAGCCACCGCACGGACCCGGTAGGCGTCACTGGACAGCCGCCGCCCGAAGCGCTCGTAGACCGCGGGCAGCTCGCCTCGGCCAGGAATCACGACGACTGTCCCGCGCGGGATCAGGCCGTCGGGCTCATTCCAGGCGATCACTGGAACGTCCTGGTCGGCCAGGGTCATCGTGGACTCCTTGACGTAGTTTTCAGGTCGTCGGCACGCCGGCAGGCGGCCGGCTCAGCGGGCAGCGGGCTGGCCGGGGACGGGTTCGCCGGGTAACCGCGAGGCAGTTTCCTTTCTTGATGATCAAGTTAGTAGGTATTTAAGGAGGTGTCCAACCCGGACACCGCGGATGACGGAGACAAGCGTCGCGGTGGCGGCGCATGGCGTGTGTCCGGGCGTTCCTGGAGGTCGGGTCAGAAGATCCAGAGGAGCCGGCCGGGGCCGTCGTGGAGCTATCAGGCGCCGTCGCGCTCACAGCAGGTAGTCACTTTCTGGTTGGTGGCCGCACACAGCACGCAGGCTGATTACGTCCGCAACCTGCAGGCGAGCCCGCAGGCGCGGGTGTAAACGGGTCCTCGGTGGGCTACCGGGGGCGGAGGGTCAGCCTGTGACTACCTCGACATCGGCGATTCCGAGGGCCTTCACTGGGGCCTTGATCTGGGATGCGTCGCCGACCAGGATCGTGACTAGGCGGTTCTCCGGGAACGCTGCGATGACCGCGGCTGTTGCCTCGGCGGTACCCGTCTCGGCCAGGCGCGCGTACAGCTGCGCCTGGTAGTCGTCCGGCAGGTGCTGTTCCACCTGATCTGCCAGCGTGCCGGCGACGGACGCGGCCCTCTCGTACTTAAGCGGCGCGACACCCACCAGATTTTGCACCGCCGTATCGCGCTCCGTATCGGTCAGGCCTTCCGCAGCGAGCGTGCGCAGCACCGTCCGCAGGTCATCCAGCGCGGGTCCCGTGGACGCCGTGTCCACGGAACCGCTGATGGCGAGCACCGACGCACCCGTCGCGCCGTCCGCGGCGTGTGGCGCCGGCGACCGCAGCACCTGCTCGAAGGCCCGTACCCCGTAGGTATAGCCCTTCTCCTCGCGCAGAACCCGGTCCAGCCGGGAGGTGAGCGTGCCGCCCAGGCAGTACGTGCCGAGCACCAGGGCCGGCCATACCGGGTCGTGCCGGTCCGGGCCGATCCGCCCGATGAGCAGCTGCGTCTGGACGGCACCAGGCCGGTCCACGATCACCACGCGGCCGGTGTCGTCGGCGATCACCGGCGGCGTGGGCAGCGGCTCGGCGGCATCGCCGGTCCATCCGCCGAGCGTGCCGGCGAGCACCGCGTCGAGGTCGACTCCGGTCAGGTCGCCCACGATGACCGCGGTCGCCGTGGCAGGCCGGACGTGAGCCTGGTAAAGCGCGCGCACACCCGCCGCGTCGATCCGGGCGACGGTCTCCTCGGTGCCCTTGCGCGGCCGGGACAGCCGCGAGGAAGCCGGGAAGAGCTCCGCAGATAGCTGCCTGGCTGCACGCCGGCCGGGGTTGGCCAGCTCGAGCGGGATCTCGTCGAGACGGTTGCGCACCAGCCGCTCGATCTCACTGTCCGCGAACGCGGGCGCGTGCAGCGCCTCGGCGAGCAGCCCAAGCGCCTTGGCCAAGCGGGAGGCGGGAACTTCCAGCGAGACGCGCGCGCCCAGATAGTCGGCGCCCGCGTCGAGGGTCGCACCGCAGCGCTCCAGCTCGGCGGCGAACTCCTCAGCGGTGTGCTTGCCGGTGCCCTGAGACAGCGCATCAACCATGATCGTGGCGATCCCGTCGAGCCCGCCGGGCTCGACGTCGAGCGGCACGTCCAGGCAGATCTCCACCGCCACCACCTGCTGCCCGGGCCTGTGGCAGCGCAGCACGGTCAGCCCGTTGCCGAGACCGCCACGCTCGGGCGCGGGGAACGCCCAGGGCTCCGGCTGCGCTGAGGCCGGCTGTGGGTGCAAGTCCATGGTCACGGCTGCGTCCGTCACCGCCCGGCTCCTTCCGGCTTATCGTTCTGCCTGGCTGCGCTGGCCTGGCCGGCCTCGCCGGCCGCCGTTCCGGCCGTATCTTCGGAGGTCACCTGGTCGTATACCAGCACGGCACGATTGTCGGGGCGGAGCCGCGCTGCGGCAATCGCCCGGACCTCCTCCGCGGTGACGTCCAGGATCCGGTTGATGGCGGTGAACGCGAGCTGTGGGTCGCCGAAAAGCACCGTGTACCGGCACAGTGTGTCAGCCCGGCCCGCGGCCGTGCTTAGCTGGTCCAGCCATCCACGTTCCAGCAGGGCCTGCGCCCGCTCCATCTCCTCGGCCGTCGGCGCCTGGGCGCCTAGCCGCGCCAGCTCCTCGTCGATGGCCGCTTCGATCTGCGGGATTTCGGCCTTCCCGGAGGCCTTTACGTCCAGCCAGCCCAGCGAGGGGGCACCAGCGAGACGCAGCAGCCCGAAGCCTGCGGTGATGGCGGTGCGGTCGCGCCGCACCAGCCGGTTGTAGAGCCGGGAGGACATGCCGTCGCCGAGCACAGTGAGCGCCACCTCGGCCGCGTCGCACTCACGCGTGCCGTCGCGCGGCAGCCGGTAGGCGGCCATCAGCGCGCGCGCCGGGACCTCCTCCTGGATCTCCACGCGCAGCTCCGCGCCGACAATGTCGGGGAGCGTGCCGTCACGGGGCGGCACCTTGCCGTCGTGGGACGGGATGGAGCCGAAGTACTTCTCGACCCATCGGCGCGTCTGCTCCGGGTCAATGTCGCCGACGACCGCCAGGACCGCATTGTTGGGCGCGTAGTTCGCGCGGAAGAACGCGCGCGCGTCGTCCAGCGTCACCGCGTCCAGATCGGCCATGGAGCCAATGGGCGTGTGGTGATATGGGTGACCCTCGGGGTAGGCCAGCGCGGTCATCCGCTCGAACGCGGTGCCGTAGGGCACGTTGTCATACCGCTGCCGGCGCTCGTTCTTGACCACGTCACGCTGGTTCTCCATCGACTCCTCGTCGAGCGCGGCCAGCAGCGAGCCCATGCGGTCCGCCTCCAGCCACAGCGCCAGCTCCAGTTGGTGCGCGGGCATGGTCTCGAAGTAGTTGGTGCGCTCGAAGCTCGTCGAACCGTTGAGGGAACCGCCTGCGCCCTGGACCAGCTCGAAGTGGCCGTTTCCTGTGACCTGCGCCGAACCCTGGAACATGAGGTGCTCAAAAAGATGAGCCAGGCCCGTATGGCCCCTGACCTCCTGCCGCGAGCCGACGTCATACCAGAGGCAGACCGCCGCGACCGGAGTCAGGTGGTCCTCGGAGAGCACCAGGCGCAGACCGTTGTCCAGACGATGCTCGGTCGCTGTCAGGCCGCCGGAACCAGCCTGGTGCGTGGCCGTGTGAACCACGGGCGTGCACGTCCCTTCAATCGCATGGAGAGGTACAGCCACTGTATGCAAGGAAGCGGCCAGGCCTGCCGCCCGGCATCCAGGTCAGCTCGTCCACCGCGACTACGGGCTCACGCGGCAGCGCGCCGTGTGAAGGGACTGTGACCAGCTTCTTACGCGTCCTGAGGCAGGTCGTTGATCATCTCGATGATCTCGGTCCGGCCATAGCCCTGCTGCTGGGCGAACTCCAGCAGTTTCCTGAGGTGGGCGAGGACCGCGCCGCGTTCGGGTGTGCCCGCTACGGTGATGCCACGTCCGCGGCGGAACTCCAGGAGGCCTTCCTCGCGCAGAATGCGCAGGGCGCGAAGGACGGTGTTCTTGTTCACCCCGAGCACCGCCGCCAGGTCCTGGGCCAGCGGCAAGCGCTCGCCCGGGCCGGCCTCGCCATCGGCGATCGCCCGGCGGATCTGCGCCGCGACCTGGTCGTGCAGCGGGAGCGGCTCCGAGCGGTCGATGTTGACACCCAGCATAGTGCTAGTCATAGTAGTTCCATGATGGGTACGGGGCAAGTGCCCGAGAAGGCCCGGTGATCACCCCACCCGGCCAGCGATCCCGCGGCATCACCGGGGCCGAGGCGCTCTTCGCGGAGGCCCGCCGACGGCGCCGCCGACGGCGGCTGGCCGCCGGGGTCGCCTGCCTGCTGCTGGCCGGATCGGCCGCCGCGGGGCTTGTTACTGCGTGGCCGAGGCATGGTGCCGTGAGACCCGGCGCACCGGCCGCGCGCCGCGTGCCGGATGTCACGCTGCCGCCGGCCCGGGTCGCCTGGGTCGACTACGGCGGTCAGCTGCACGTGGGCAACCTCGCGACCCGGGCCCAGCATGTGGTGGCAACCGTCGATGCCTCGGCGGGCGATCCGATGATCCTGGCCGGCGGGCACCTCTACTGGGCCGGCACCAGCAAGAAGCTCGCACCGATCCGGGACTATGACATCGCGACAGGCAGGATCGGGTACCTGGCCCGCGGAGATTCGGTATTCGCATCCGCCGACGGCCGCCATATGTACATCGTGCAAACCGCCACGACGCTGATCGAATTGCCTGCCGCCGGCACCGGCCGGCCTCGCCGGCTGACTCTCCCCGCTGGCTGGCACATGTCGGGCGACCTTGGCAACTGGCCGGTGGCGGGCGGCATCGTCGTCTACTCCCGCTCCATCGGCCAGAGGCCGCGCCCTACTACCCTGGCCGTCTGGACTCCGGGGACCGGGCACATGAAGATCATCGGCCGGGACCTTGACATCACCGACACCTACACCCCGCGCGGCGCCAGCTACAGCCTGCTCGCCTGGACCTCACATGGCGTGCTCGGGATCACCAACACCTCTACTCTGGCCAGCCGGACTGTGCGCAGCCCTCGCCGCTACGGCTTCACCTACGGCGGGCTGTTCTCCAGCGGCGCATTCTCCCCCGACGGGACGCGCCTGGCGGTGTTCGTGAACACGGCCAATCCGCAAGACCCCTACACCACGCCGGTTTCCGTGCTGGGCATCGTCAACACCAGGACCGGGGCGCTCCGGCTGGTCCGCGCGGCCCGCCTGGTGACTACCGAGGACGTGGGCTGGGCCCGGTGGCTGCCCGGCGGTAACCGGCTCATCGCCGGGGCCGAGGCAGGCAGCTACGCAGTGAATGCCGTGACGCTGGCCGCCCGGCCATTCTCCTTCTCCAGCCCCCCTGGCCAGGACATCGAAAACAGCGGCGACATCAACTTTTCCGCGACCGTCCTGCCTTCCCCCTGACCGAGCCAGCCCGACTCACAAAATTCCAGGACCAGCTGAATGCGGACAGGCAAGCCCCGCCGCCAATGCGGAGCGCGACGAACGCCCTTAATTCGGGCAATGCCGCGCGCCACTGCCGAGGAGACGAAGCTTGTCCTCAATAACCGCACACCGAGCCGCCGTCCGGGGCGGCCGGTGACTCGTTGACGCTCATGAGTTCAGACTTGCAGATCAGGTCGTTCTGGCCCCAGTGGTCAGCTTCTTGATCACCCACGCGGATCTCCCGACGGGCCGGCATTGTGCGGGCACTGGTAAAGGCTGCCGGGGAAATTGGCATACTGTGAGAGTCGATCACGGTGGCTGCAGCCAGCAGCGTAGACAGCAGGCGCTCGGTAGCCGAGCGCTGAGGGTCCGGCAGGCTCATATCAGCGAGCCACTGCTCAAGTTCGCCGCAGCTGTTTCTCTACCGCGCCGCGATCGATTAGGGAGCAGATGCGCTTGATCTTGTCGTTCTCGAACTCGTAGAAGACATGTTCCGCGAAAGCGATCGACGCACCAGTCGGTTCAATGCCGAGAAACTCGTGTTGAGGGGTGCACTCGAACCACAGCCGGCAGGCAACTTCCTGGCGCTGGACTACGAGCGTCCGAATCTGGAAAACTAGATCCGGAATCGCTCGAACGTCCCCCGCCAGCAGGCTCTCGTATTGCTGCCGGGTCATCGGCTCGTCGTTGTAGGTGATTCGATCGTGAACATACTTGACCAGTTTGTCGAAGCGGCGGCCGTTCAACACGGCGATATAGGCCCGGTAAGTTGCTTCAAGATCGGCTTTGGCCATCGTCCCACCCTACGGCGACCGGCCCAGCCAGCCATCGCGGCGCACTGCGCTCGCGTTATGCATAGGGGTCCCGGCGGTCCGGTCACCTCAAATCGGCACTGCGGGGGTGATGCCGGCATCGGCGAACCGGAGTACAGTCCGGACGGGCGGCTGAAGGGAGCCCGCGGTGAGCAATGTGCAGAAGATGCGGGATTTGTATGACGCACTTGGCCGGGGTGACATGCCGACGGTGCTTGGCGCGATGGACCCCGGCATTGAGTGGCGCGAGGCGGAGGGGAATCCCTACGAACCCAGCGGCAAGGCCTGGCGGGGACCGGACGCGGTCGTGCAGAACCTGTTCATGAGGCTCGCCACGGAATGGGACGGCTTCACCGTCCACCCCGGGGAGTTCCACGATGCCGGCTCTACGGTCGTAGTTGAAGCGCGCTACACGGGAACCTACAAGCACACCGGCAAGGTCCTCGACGCCCAGGTCTGCCATGTGTGGAAGATACGCGACGGCAAAGTCATAGGCTTCCAGCAATTCGTGGACACCGGGCAACTGCAGGACGTGCAGGACACACGTTAGCTGGCCGGAGCGATGGGCCGTCGCGAGCCTTCGGCTTCGCGCTCGGAGTCCATTTCCTCCAATCACCATCGACCGTATCGGGCGCTGTCTGCGCAGATCCGGACGTTCGCGGAGCAAGCCTCTTCGGCGTTGAGCTCGGGGCGGCCACTCCGGATCGGGCGAGGCGGAGACGACGGCGGGCGTCCACATGGCGGCCGGCATGGACGGAGTGTTCTCAGTGGCCGTCGAAGGCACCCTCGGGTCCGACGACGCGGGCATCGCCGGGACGCTCTTTTCACTGCTGCCGGAATGGGCGAGGCAGCCACCAGCCTGGATCGCCGGGCCTCACCCACCATGAATGGGCTCAGGCGGTCTGGCCAGCTCGCCCCGCTGCCACTGGCCCGGAGGCTGTCCGTGGTGTCGGCGGAACGCCGCAGCGAAGGCGTTCGGCGAGGCGTAGCCGGTCCGGCTGGCGATCTGGGCGAGGGTCAGCTCGCCGGTCCGCAGGTAGTCGCGGGCGAGGGTCATCCGCCAGTCTGTTAGGTACTGCATTGGCGCCTGCCCGAGTGATCGTTCGAAGTTACGGGCGAAGGCCGGGCGGGACAGCCCGCTCAGGGACGCGAGTTCGGGCACGGTCCAGGGGTGGCCGGCTTCGGCATGGATCGCATGCAGAGCTGGGCTTAGCCGGGGATCAGCAGAGGCCTGATACCAGCGAGGGGCCGTCGGGCTCTGCTCGAAGCAAGCGCGCATGGCCAGCACCAGCAGGACATCGAGCAGGCGGTCGAGAACGGTCTGCTGCCCTGGGGCCGGGCCGCTCAGCTCCCGTGAGAGCAGCGCGATGACGTCGTGCAGTGGGTCGTGGGCGGCGGCCCGCAGCAGCAGGGTCGGCGGCAGAGTCCGGATCAGGCCACGACCGACATCCCCGGAGAATCGGTAGGCGCCGCACAGGAATACTGTCGCTCCCCGGTGGCCGATGAGCTCGTCATCGGCATGCTGCTCACGGAAACGCTCGGGTGAGATGCAGACCGCATCCGGCTTGTGCGCGATGCGATGGTCCGGCCCCCCCGGCACAAGGGCGAGGTCACCCGGCGCAAGCTCCAGCGCAGCTCTCGGATCGTCGAGCCACAGCCATGCGCGGCCCTGGACGACGGTATGCAGAGCCAGCTGGATCGTCCCGGGCAGGCGCAGACCCCACGGGGGCCGCGCTACTGACCGGGCGAAGACGCCGCCCGATGCGCGCGCTCTGGTGAGGTGATCCTGCAGGATGTCCACCACGTGAGCGTATCTCGTAACGAAATGAGCGTATGGCACATTGATTAGCTCGACCACAGGTCAGAAGATGGAGTCATGCTGACCTCAGCTTCTCCTACGCTCGTACTCGGCGGTACCGGCAAGACCGGCTCGCGCGTCGCGAACAGGCTGCTCTCGCGGGGCCTGCCTGTTCGCACTGCGGCCCGCTCTGGTGCCGACGCACTTTTCGACTGGGACGACCCCGGGACCTACGCTCCCGCGCTCCATGGCATCAAGCGGGTCTATCTTCTCGGACCGGTCATGCGGACGGACTTCGCTGACCAGGTGTCGGTGTTCCTCGACCAGGCCGAGGCCGGCGGCGCCAGGCACGTCACCTATCTCAGCGCCTACGGCACCGACTCGGCGCCACCCGAGACGGCCATGCGCAGCGTCGAACTCGACCTGCTCAGCCGGCCGGGCCTCACCCACGCAATCCTGCGACCGGCGTGGTTCATGCAGAACTTCAGCGAGACCTTCCTCAAGCCAATCGGCGGCGCCATCGTGGTTCCGGCTGGTGACGGCGCAGAGGCCTTCATCGACGCGGAGGACATCGCCGCAGTCGCGAGCGCGACACTGGCCAACCCGGAGGCTCATGCCGGCACCCAGTACGCACTCACCGGTCCCGAGGCACTCACGATCGCGGAGGCAGCCAAGATCATCAGCGACGTCAGCGGCCAGGCTGTTGACTACACCGATATTGACCGCGACGAATGGGTCGCTGCCGCGGTAGCAGGAGGGGTACCAGCCGGCTACGGGGCGGTTCTAAGCGTGCTGACCGAAACCATCGCGTCCGGTCACGGCTCGCGACCCAACAGTGACGTGGAGAAGGCGGCCGGCGCGGCGCCGGCAAGTTTCGCTGACTTCGCGCGGCGCACGGCCGCGGCCTGGGCCGTGAACGAGGCCCGATGACGGCGGTCGGGAAACTCGCCGACTTCCAGGCCCTGGAGCCGTTTTTCCGGATCATCGAGGAAGGCGTGGCCGGGCTGGTGGACGGTGGGCACTTCTTCGACCTGCTGGCCGAGGACGTCGTCTTCGAGTACGTCATTACGGTCCCGGGCTACCCGCGCCGGGTCGAAGGGCGCCAAGCCGTAGCCGAGCTGTATCGCCCCTATGGCGCCACATTCTCCCTCGATCGTTGCTATGACCTGGCCGTCCACCACGACCAGGCCACGGGCGTTATCGTTCTCGAATACGCCTCGCAGGGCCGCGCCATCGCGACTGGAACCGCCTACAGCAACCGCTACATCTCGGTGCTGTCGATCGCCGGCCGCAAGATCGTGCACTGGCGGGACTACCTCGACCCGCTAGCAGTCTTTGACGCAATCGGATGGCCCGCCGCGGCACCAGGCAACTACTGACTACTCTCGGCGAGTGCCAGGCCCATCACGGCGTTGTGGCCGCCTCTATCGGAGATCCGGACAAGAAGGCGTCCCGGTACCAGCTCGAAGGATGGCCTCGGGCAGCAGTTCACGCAGCCGCGCGGTAGTCAGCTACCAAGTAGTTGCGGGTCAGCGACCCGATCGCCGTAAGACGGTCAGGTCTGCCTGGTCATCCGTTGGCGGCCAGGTGCCGGTCGAACCACGCCTGGGTTCGCTGGAGCGCGTCGAGCAAATGCGCGCGCTCGACCGGCACGTGACCTTCCCGGGGGTAGACGACGAGCTCACACTCCGTGCCGGTGAGCGCAATCGCGCCGAAGAGTTCCTCTCCCTGCCCCACCGGGGTGCAACGGTCCATCTGGCCCTGGATCACCAGCGTCGGCGTCGAACACCGGTGGGCATGGAAGACCGGTGAGC
>JAOPYP010000392.1 GCA_025964635.1 Actinomycetes bacterium
CGGCCGCGTCCAGGCCAGCGTCTTGCATCGCCTGGTCGAAACAGGCAATCGCCCGGCGGTCCATCTCCTCGTGCGGGCCGTTGCCGCTGTGGATCCGCACGACTGAGGTCTCGTCCCCGTACATGCCGGAGTACGTGGCGGGGCCACCCAGGGCCTCGGCCCAGTAGGCGGCGAGGCGCTCGCTGTGCTGCGGATGCAATCCGTGGCTGAACGCGTGGCTGACTATCTCGTCGGCCATCACCCGGGAGTGCCAGGCCTCGGCCAGGCGGAGCAGGCCCTCACTGCCGCCCGCGGTCTCGTACACGCTCTGCATACCTCCAGAATGCCAGGCCACGCGGGACGACAGCTCACGACCGGCCACGCCACGCCCGGTCCTCGTTCGGGCCACCCGCATGCCCGCGTGCCGCGCGTTACCTTCGTCCCGCCAGATCCGTCATAGGCATGAGCACACGGATAACCCGGTGCTGCGAGGCACTCGCTCACCGGTCGACGAAAGGATGGTGGCTCATGCTCGGCCGTAAGACCTATACACCAGAAGAAGTTGACCGCGGCAAAAGTGCGGTTGCCCAGCAGCTCGCGGCCTACGACCGGCTCGCAGACGCCGCCGCCAGCACGCCCGGAAACCAGAAGGCCCGCGCCGCGCTCCAGGACTTCGAGGTGGTGTTCTTCAACAACATGACGATCGCGCTGGACCGCTACTTCGTGTACAGGCTCCGGGTAGTCACCGGCAAGGACACCAACCCACTCAACGAGGTTGAACTGCTCACCGACTCCCTGATGAACAACGCCGGAGTCCTGCGTGGCAACAACGTGATCAAGCTAGTGCCTGACGAATCGGTCCTGAAGCTCCATCCCGGCGACCACATCAGGATGACCCGGGCGGACTTCGAGCGCTTGTCGGCTGCGTTCTTCGCCGACCTGGAACGCAAATTCCTGTAGCCGGAGCCCCGGCGCAGCGCCGCGTGAACTGCCGGTCAGCTGATCAGCAGCGCCAGTTCCGCACCGGCTGCGAGCATCGTCCCCAGGACACCCCACGATCTGACCGAGCTCGATTTCCTGCCCGGGTATGGGCACCCGGCGCGAGGTCAATCCGGCCAGTGCGAAACTGGCGGCTCCAGCACGCAGAACTCGTTGCCGTCTGGGTCGGCCAGGATGTGCCAGCGCCAGCCGGACTCGGCGACAGGCTCCTCCGTCAGGACCCGGGCACCAAGACTGGTGAGCCGTTGCATCTCAGACTCAAGTTCGCGCGTGCGCAAGTCGAGATGGACCCGGTTCTTCGCGTGCTTGCCCTCGGGAACCTGCTGCAGAAGAATCTCGGCGCCCTGGCCATTGCCCGGCAGCAGGCTCTGATAACGCCCACTGGCGACGCCGTCCCGGACGTACCCCAGTACCCCGGTCCAGAATTCCGCTGAGCGGTCCAGCTGGGAGCAGTCGATCACGACTACCAGTTCACCCCGCAGGTACGGATGTGGCTCACGGCGCATGACCCGATTCTGCCCCCGGAACCCAGCGGACTCGCTCGGTCATGCCACCGCCCGGCCTTCGGGCCGAATCCGCGTCCGCCGTCGTGCTGGCCCCTGTAGTGCCTGAGGGAGCAGGATTTCAGGGTGGCCAGCGATGTCGTGTGGTGGCCAGGATCGCCGCGGGCTACCAGCGAGCGGGCCGCGCAGCCTGGGCCGAAAGGGGAGTAGCCATGCTGGAGTCGAGCAATGTGGTCGCCTTCGTAGCGTCGACGGACCTGCGGAGGGCCCGGGTGTTCTACGAACAGACGCTGGGCCTGGCTGTCGCCGGGCAATCAGACTTCGCCTGCGTGTTTGATGCGAACGGCACCATGCTCCGCGTGACTGCGGTCCCGGAGGTCGCCCGCGCCGGTTACACCGTCCTGGGCTGGTCCGTCACCGATATCGCGGCCACCGTCGGGGCGCTCACCAGCAAGGGCGTCGTGTTCACCCGGTATGACGGGATGGATCAGGACGAGATGGGAGTCTGGACCACTCCCGGCGGCGACAAAGTCGCATGGTTCACGGATCCCGACGGCAACCTCCTGTCGCTGACCCAGTTCGTCGGGATGTGATCACGTCTGCCGGGTGGCTTCAGCGCACCTGGATTCCGTAGGGCTCATCGCCAGCGCGGGGGACGCCGGTGTCGAAGTCGGCCGCCCCGTTCCGACTGGTCAGTGAGCGGGGCCGCCGGGGCCCCGGTTTACGGACAGGAGCCGTCATCATGACCACCGAAACCCGTCGCACCCAGGCCGTCGCCACCGCTGGTACCCGGGTCACCTCCCGGCTCGCAGAGCTTCCCCTGCCGGTGGCTGGCGCCATCGCAGCCGTGGCCGGAGCGATCGTGCTGTACGCCTACGGGGCGCTGGCCCGGGCACTGTCGGTCCCGATGCGGGCCGGCGAACCAGGCGCCAGCCATGCCCAGGCGATCACGCCGTTCAGCTTCGCCTCCGGCGTCGTCTTCTGCACCATCATCGGCACGATCCTGGCCATGATCCTGGCCGCCCGCGCCGGTCACCCCGCGCGGGCCTTCCTGCGCACCGCCCTGATCCTGGTGGCGGTCTCGCTGGCCTTCCCGCTGGCCGCCAGCCATGCCACTGAAGCGACCCGGCTCACTCTGGCGCTGGGTCACCTGGTCGGCGCAGCCATCGTCATCCCGCTCATTACCCTGCGCCTCACCCGGGCCCAGCACCCCCGCCGTGGGTGAGCAGTCAGCGAGCAGCCCGCTGAGTGACCGCCGCCGAGGACGAACGCTGACTCAGTCGCCGCCCGGCCCGTTCCCCCCGCCTCCGTTGCTCCCCTGGTGGTCTCGGCCGTGGTGGCGACGGTGGTCCGGCGGCGCGGCGGCCGCCGTCACCGTGATGATGCTCCCTTCGGCCACACGTCCGCTGGGCTGCACGGCCAGAACGGTGCCGGGCGGCGAGCCGACGGCCATGGACCGCAGCACCCGGGGGCGCAAGCCCAGGTCGGCCAGATGCTCGCGCACGGCCCCGGCCGGACGCCCGAGCAGGGCGGCGGCGTTGACGTTCACGCCCGCCGGCGCCAGCGGGCTAGCGCCCGGCGACGCCGGATGGGTGGCGGCCACTGGCGGTGGGGCCGGGCTGCTGACCACGCTGGCCAGCAGCCACCCGGTCACGGCCAGCAAGATCGCAGCGAGCGCTGCGATCAATCCGCCCCGCCGCGGCCACCGCCCCGCCGTCCGCGTTCCCGGCGGGTCGGCCGAGGAGTACCCCCCGCCTGGGAACGGTGCCGTCCATGATCCGCCCGGAGGCCAGCCGTCCTCCGGCCCGCCGTCCTGCCGCCAGCCGTCCGCCGGGGCGGAAGGCCGGTCCAGCATCTCGGTCGGCGGAGCGTGCGGATCGAGCAGGACGGCGGTATGACCGTCTGCGCGCCCTGGCGAGTGGGCGTCAGGCCGGCCAGGCGGGGCGGCGGCGGCTGATCCGCCGTTCATCGCGTCCCGCAGCTGGGCCGCGCGCACGGCGATCTGCCCGGCGCTGCCCGGCCGGCCCTCCGGGTCTTTCGCGGTCAGCGCGGTGACCAGGGCGGTCACGGCGGGCGGCACGGCCGGGGGCAGCGGCGGCAGCGGCTGGAACCGGGTCGCGCCCGCGATCTCCATCGGGGTGCCGCGGAACGGCGGTGTCCCGGTCAGGCATTCATACGCCACGATGCCCAGGGAGTACAGGTCACTGGCGGCCGTGGCGGGCTCACCGGCGGCCCGCTCCGGGGCCAGGTAGGCGGGCGTGCCCACGAGCGACCCGGCCTGGGTGAGGGGCGCGGATCCCGCGGCGTGCGCGATCCCGAAATCGGTGATCTTCACCCGGCCGTCGCGGCCCATCAGCAGGTTGGCCGGTTTGACATCGCGGTGGACCAGCCCGGCCGCGTGCGCGGCAGCCAGGCCCCCGGCCACCTGGGCGACCACGTCCACCGCCGCGGCCGGATCCAGCGGGCCGCCGGCCAGCACACCCGCCAGCGACGGCCCGTCCACCAGCTCCAGCACCAGATAGGGCGGCCCCCCCGGGGCGGCCTCACCGTAGTCATAGACCTGCGCGATGGCGGGATGAGTCAGCGACCCGGCATGCCGCGCCTCAGCGCGGAACCTGGCCAGCGTCCCCGGATGACCCGCGTACCCCTCCTGGAGCAGTTTCACCGCCACCGGCCGCCCAAGCACCAGATCCCCGGCCCGCCACACCTCACCGACGCCGCCAGCCGCGATCCGGCTCTCCAGCCGGTAACGGCCCGCGAGCACCAACCCTGGGACAGGCATGACCGCCCTCACGCTAGCCGGCCGCCGGTGACCCGCCCCGCCAGCCAGAGCCGCGCACCGGCACCGAGGCCAGGGCAGCGCCCGCCCGGGTAGCCCCGGGCCCCTCCCCGGGGAACAGGCCCCCCGGCCCCAAGAACGGCAGCCCTGCCGGATCCGTTACCGGCTCGTGCGCGCGGCGGCGCTCCGTCCGCCGGTGCCGCGCTCGCAGGACCCCGGTCGACCTGGCCGATCGCCTGGGGATGACTGGCCGGCTTGCCCGTCGGGTGGCTGGCTGGCCCCGGGCTGGGGTGGCTGCCCCGTGGGCGGCCCGGGTGACTTGGATGGCCCGGGTGGCTCGGGTGGCTCGGGTGGCCGGCCGGCTTGCTGGCGCCTGTCCTGGCCGGAGCGTGCGAGGACGCTGCGGACGGCTTGCCGCCACCATGGCCGCGCTGATGGCCAGGCGGCGCCTTTCCGGGGTGGGCGGCCGCCGCGCAGTAGGCCTTCACCCGGGCTGCCCCGCCTGACGCGGCGGCCAGGTTGCGGAACGCCACTGCTTTCTCCCGGCCGTTGCCGTTCGCCCTGGCCTGCGCGTACGCATGGCACAGGCCATGCGCGCCCGGGATAGCCGGAGCCGGTCCGGAGGAAGTGACTGGCTGCCCGGGAGGCCTGGCCAGGTGCGGCGCGGGCGCCCCCAGGGCATGGTGCGCGAAACTCTGCACGGGGGTAGGCAGCACGCCCGCGTAGGCCGCGGCGGTCAGGCCGCCGGCGGCGACGGCGGCGGCCAGGACGAGTTTGACGCTGAGCACGGATGCGAGCAGGCGGATGCGCCCGCGGCCTGCGTTACGGCCCCCCGCACTCCGGGTCCGGGCGGGCCGGGTCCGGGCGGGCCGGGCCCGCCCGGGCCGCGCCGAGGTGAATTCTCCCCGGTACGCCGCCCTCGCGTCCGTCTCGCCAGCGATCTCGCGGGCGGATGGCGCCACAGTGAGCGCGGCGATGGCTTCCGCCAGCGGGCGCAGCCCCCTCTCCGCGTCCGCTGGCGGAAGGTCCCCGGCGAGCAGCACCTCGTAGGCAGAGTCTCCGATCGCTGGGACGCCGCCTGGTGGTGAACTCGGGAGGTTCGGCATGTCACCGTCCCAACCGCCGGGGCCGTTCATGGTGTTACATCCGTCATCGTGAGGATCTGGGAAAGCCGCCGCAGGCCCCGGTGGGCCGCCACGCGCACCGCTCCCGGGCTCCGGCCCACGATCCGGGCGACGGTCTCGGTGTCCAGGCCTGCTACCACCCGCAGCAGGATCACCTCCGCCTGATGCGGCGGGAGCGTTGCCACCGTGGCAAGCGTCGCCTCGGTGGCCAGGTTCTCGATGGCCTCCCCGGCCGCGTCGGGGGTTCTCGGTTCCAGATCACGCGGCAGCTCCATGAGCTGTGCCACCGGGTGACGTGTACGGCGGCGGCGCTCGTCGAGAGCCCGCCTGCGGGCGATCGTGAACAGCCATCCGCGCCAGGCCCGCTCGTCCCCGCGGAAACCTGCCAGGCCGCGCACCACCTGAACCCAGGTCTCTCCCGCCACGTCTTCCGCTGTGTCCGGCGCGGCGACCCGCAGGTAACGCAGCAGGGCCGGGTGGGCATCGCGCCACAGCATCGCGAAGGCATCCTCGCTGCCGTTTTGCGCCGCGGCGAGGACGCCCAGGAAGTCTTCGCCGATCACACAGTGAGTATCGGTATCAAAGGGAGACTTCGCAGCAGATTTGGGCAGCTTCAGGGCTATCCGTTCGAGAAGGTAACGGCTGGGCGGCCCGCGGCGGTCTTCCTTCTGCGGGAGGCCGGGCGACCAATGGTGGTGACATGCACGTAGCGGACTGGACGATGCCGAGCGGTACTGGCGCGGCAGTGGTAGGCGGGGCCTGGCCCACGGTCACCCCCAGCCCCGGGCTCGTCCGGGCCAACGGCACCGGGCCCAGGTCTCCCGGCCGTCCCCGCGACGCGACTCTCGACACCGCCATCCTCCGTGCCGCCGCAGGCCAGCTTGCCGAGCGCGGTTACGCCGGGATGTCGATGGAGGGGGTAGCGGCTGCGGCCGGCACCACGGCGCCGAGCCTGCGCCGCAGGTTCCGCGACAAGCTCGAGCTTGCTACGGCCGCGATCAGCGCCATGCGCACCGTTCCGCTCCCCCGGGCGACCGGCGATCCGCGGGCCGACGCCCTGACCATCCTGGAGAACCTGCGGGTCCAGCTGGCCAGGCAGGACGGGATGGCCATGGTGGGCACCGTCCTCGCCGAAGAACGCCGCAACCCGGAGCTCCTCGATCGATTCCGCCAGCGGATCGATGAACCGGCCCGGGAACGACTGCGGCAGGCCCTGCACCAGGGCGTGCAGGCGGGCGAGCTTCAGCCAGAACTTGACCTCGATACCGCAGTCAGCGTCCTCATCGGCTCGCTCTACGCGCGCTACCTGGGCTCGCGGCGGATTCCTGATGACTGGGCGGAGCGCACCCTCGGCGTTATCTGGCCATCGGCAATCCGCCCCGGGAACGGCGGCTCGCCCTCACCCGGACGATGAGTCAGGCCAACCGGCCATAAGCCCCGGCGAAGTGAGGAAGAGCGTGCGTGAGGCGCCCAAGCTGGACTGGCTGATCACGGCGTTTACCCAACGGGTTCCTGACGTTGCGCGGGCGGCGGTCGTGTCGGCCGACGGCCTTCCGCTGGCGTGCTCCCACGGCTTCCCGCCGGACGGACTGGACCAGCTGGCCGCGATCGCTTCCGGCCTGTCCAGCCTGGTACGGGGCGCGGCCCGGATCTTCGACGGAGGCTCGGTCGTCCAGACGGTCGTGATGATGCAGCAGGGCCTGCTGATTGTGCGGGCGGTAGGCCACGGCGCGGTCCTGGTCGCCCTCGCCTCAGCTGACTGCGATGCCGGCCATGTGGCGTACGAGATGGAGTTGCTCGGCGAGCAGGCGGGGCACGCCCTGAACCCCGCCGCCCGCGCCCCGGCCAGGCCGGCGTGAGAAAGGGCCGCTCCGGCCGGGTTTGCGGCGAACCCGGCGAGGGCGCTTGCCAGCCGGCCGGCCTGACCGGTCATCCGGTGGACCTGCCCCGAAACCTGGGCGGGGCAGCGCCCCGCCCGGTGCTCCAAGCCCCGCCTCCGAGGCGTCCTTCCTCCAGGTCACCGGGGGGCCTCGGGCGGTATCCAGACAGCAGGATGGGTGCGGCGTCCTGCCCGTCGTAGAGGGCCTGGCAGGGGACGCGGAAGGAGCAGGCGCCGCACTTCCGGTCGGAGGGATCCGGAGACACGTCGAGGTCCGGGCGGATCATCTCGGCGACGTCGGTACCCAGCCGGCGGCCGGCCCCGGCGACGTCCGCCGGGCTGCGGCGCAGCCAGGTCCGGCGGAACCCTTCCCCGGTGCGCTGCTCGATCGGCTCGAGAGGCTGAGGCTCCCGCGCCCGGGCGTACATCCGCCGGTGCTGGGGAATCGACCGGCCCCCGCCGCTGGGCTCATGCTGCCGGACGGCGGGCGGTGCGGCGGCGGCCCGGGGACGCGGCCAGCGCCAGCG
>JAOPYP010000393.1 GCA_025964635.1 Actinomycetes bacterium
TGCGCGCCGAACGGGCTGTGCAGCACCAGCCGCCAGTCGCCCAGCTCGTCGCGGAACCGCTCCATGACCAGCGTGCGGTCGTCCGGCACGTACCCGGTGGCCTCCCGCTGCGCGGTCAGGTAGCGGATCAGGTTGGCCGCGGCCAGCTCGTCGAGGCCGTCGGCGCGCAGCCGCGCGATCGCGTCCTGCTCGCCCGCCGCGGACAGCTCGCGGCAGTACGCGCCGAGGGCCCGGCCCAGCTCGGCGGGCCGGCCCGGCGCGTCGCCGTGCCAGAACGGCAGCTTGCCCGGCTGGCCGGGGGCCGGGGAGACCAGCACCTGGTCGGCGGTGATCTCCTCGATCCGCCACGAGCTCGCGCCGAGCACGAACACGTCACCGACCCGCGACTCATAGACCATCTCCTCGTCGAGCTCGCCGACCCGGTGCGAGTTCCGGCCGTCGCCGCGCTGCGACGCGGCCAGGAACACGCCGAACAGGCCGCGGTCGGGGATGGTGCCGCCGCTGGTCACCGCCAGCCGCTGGCCCCCGGGGCGGCCGTGCAGCATGCCGGTGGTGCGGTCCCAGACCAGCCGGGGCCGCAGTTCCGCGAACTCCTCGCTCGGGTACCGCCCGGCCAGCATGTCCAGCACCGCCTCCAGCACCGGCCGGGTCAGGCTGGTGAACGGCGCGGCCCGGCGGACTACCTGGTGCAGGTCGTCCACGGACCAGTCGTCGAGCGCGGTCATCGCGACGATCTGCTGGGCGAGCACGTCCAGCGGGTTGCGGGGGACGCTGAGTGACTCGATCTGGCCGCCGCGCATCCGCCGGGCCACCACCGCGGCCTGGACCAGGTCACCCTGGTACTTGGGGAAGATGACGCCGCGGCTGACGTCCCCGACGTTGTGCCCGGCCCGGCCGGTGCGCTGCAGGCCGCTGGCCACCGAGGGCGGTGACTCGACCTGGATGACCAGGTCCACCGCGCCCATGTCGATGCCGAGTTCCAGGCTGGACGTGGCGACCACGGCCGGGAGCCGGCCCGCCTTGAGTGCTTCCTCGATCTGGGCCCGCTCCTCGCGCGACACCGAGCCGTGGTGAGCCCGGGCGACCTCGGGCGGCGCACCACCGGCGGCCCCCGCCTGGGCCATGATCTGGGCGGGTGATCCGGCCGGGCCGTCCTGGGCTGGCTCGCCGGGTGTGCCGCCCGCCCGGAGCTCGGCGCGCTCGGCGGCCAGCTCGTTGAGCCGGGCGCAGAGCCGCTCAGCCAGCCGCCGCGAGTTGGCGAACACGATCGTGGAGCGGTGCCGCTCGATCAGGTCGAGCACCTGCTCTTCCACGTGCGGCCAGATGGACCGGCGGGCGGCCTGGCCATCCGCCGAGTCGTCCGCCGTGCCGGGCGGGGGGTCCAGGTCGGTCATGTCCTCGACCGGGACCACGATGCTCAGGTCGATCTGCTTGGTGCTGGGCGGCGCGGCGATGGTCACCGGGCGGGCGCCGCCCAGGAACGACGCCACGTCGCCGGCCGGCCGGACCGTGGCCGACAGGCCGATCCGCTGAGCCGGTCCGCGGTCCGCGGTCAGCGCGTCCAGCCGTTCCAGGGACAGGGCCAGGTGCGCACCGCGCTTGTTCCCGGCCAGCGCGTGCACCTCGTCCAGGATCACGGTGTCCACCCCGCGCAGCGCATCCCGCGCCTTGGAGGTGAGCAGCAGGAACAGCGATTCGGGCGTGGTGATGAGAATGTCCGGCGGGTGGGCGGCCAGCCGGCGGCGCTCCTCGGCGGCGGTGTCCCCGGTGCGCACCGCGACCCGGATGTCCGGCTCGGCGGCGCCCATGGCCTGCGCGGTGTGCCGGATCCCGGTCAGCGGGGCGCGCAGGTTCCGCTCGATGTCCACCGCGAGCGCCTTCAGCGGCGAGATGTAGAGCACCCGGCAGCGTTGCTTCGGGTCCTCGGGGACGGGCGCCGCGGCCAGGCGGTCCAGCGCCCACAGGAACGCGGACAGCGTCTTGCCCGACCCGGTGGGCGCGATGACCAGGGTGTTCTCGCCCTTGCTGATCGCGGCCCAGGCCTCGGCCTGCGCCTGCGTGGGGGTGGCGAACGCGCTGGAGAACCAGTCCCGGGTGACCGCGCTGAAGCTCTCGAGAGGGTCCTTGCTTCCGCCGGCCGGGACGGTGTCGTCGGGGGCCGCCGGCGTGGTGTTATGAGGCTTGGCGGAGGGTCGTGACATCACTTATATGGTAACTAAAATCCCTGGTCTTTATGCCCGATTGGAACACGCTGCCGAAGCCGCGGGAGCCCTGGTCAGGGGCGCACGGCCGGGGCCTGGTCCGGGGGGCTGGTCAGGGCCTGGCCGGGGGGCTGGTCAGGGCCTGGTCAGGGGGCGGCCCGCACCGAGCCGACCAGGGGACCGGAGGTGCTGCGGACGGTGCAGACCACGGTGCGCTCGCCCGCCGACCACGCTCCGGCGCCGGGGTAGACGTAGGACTGGGCCAGCGAGGTCGCGGACAGCTGGGGGTTCAGGTAGCCACCGAGCCGGGTGACGCAGCCCTGGCGGGCGCGTTGCTGCAGGGCGGCCGCACCGGGGTAGCCCGATCCGGCCAGCGGGAACGTGGCGAACACCTCGGCGTCGTGTGCCTGGGTGCAGCTGAGCACGTGCACGCCGCTGATCCCGTTGGCGCCCGAGTTGAGGCACTGGCCGGCCCGCAGGCTGAACACGGCCGGCAGGGTGACCGGCCTGGGTGGCGGGGGCCGGGTGATGATGGCGGCGGCCACGATCGCGGCGGCCACGGTCCACAGTCCGGCCAGCACCAGGCCGGTGACGGCCAGCGCGCGGCCGCGCGCTCCCGACCGGCCGGTCCGGATGAGGGCCAGCGGCCCGAGGACCAGGGTGACCGGGATGGCCGGGACGATGCCCGAGACCAGGGCGGCCACCGCGACGCCGTCGGTGGGCCGGCGCGGCGCGCGGGGCTGCTGACCCGGGGGGCCTGGTGGACCTGAGGGAGTGTCCGTGGGGGATGCTCCGGGGCTGCCCGTGCCTGAGGTGCCGGTGCTTGAGGTGCCCGTGCC
>JAOPYP010000041.1 GCA_025964635.1 Actinomycetes bacterium
TGGAAGTAGGCGCCTCCGACCGTGGCCGGCTGCTCCACAGGGCTGGGCGGGCCGCCGGGGACAGTTATCTCCCCCGCGCCGACAGTCCGCCCGCCAGGGACAGCCCCGCCGGCCGGGGCCACCGGCCCGGTCGGGATGAGAGCACCGAGCCCCTTACCGAGCCCCCGCCTCTGCTGCGCCATCGCCCTCTCCTTGCCGCTGCGTTTCGTCTCACGGGTCATACGGATGGCCGGATCCGGTGGGCCGCCTCATCGAGCGTTCCCGCCGGCCGGTCCGCGTCCACATGACCCGCATCCGCACACGAGCATGCCACCCCGCGGGCATCCACGGGACATCCGGCCGTAAGGGCCTGCCGGGCCGCCTCCCGCACGCGGAGTCCACCACCGCCTGTCTCGACGACCGCATCGCCGCAGACAAGGGCGTGGCGGCCGGGGATCCCGGTCGGGTACTCGGAGCGGAGTGTCCCGCCGTGGACGGCCACCGCGGAGCTCGTCCTGGTTCCGGACTCGCCGGGCCGCACCCCCGGGGGCGGCGCTGCCGGCACCAGATTCCGGTCGCGACCTCCGCTATCCCGCTCCTGTCATCCGGCTCTGTCTCCGGCTGCCCTCCGCCCGGCCGCCTGGCGTGTCACTGCACGGCAGGCCCAGCGGTGGAGGACGCGGATCCCCGATCCTGAACGGACAATCCAGTGGCCTGCCCGGACCAGGGCTTCCGGAGACCGGACAAATGGGGAGTAACCCGGCAGTGGCCTAGCCTGCGGCGGGCTGGCCCGGCGCGGAGCGGTGGGCCATTTCGCGGGCCGCTTCCAGATAGGCGACCGCGCCGCTTGAGGCGGGGTCATACGTCATCACCGACTGCCCGTAACTGGGTGCCTCGGAGACCCGGACGTTCCGCGGGACGATCGACTCGAGGACCACCTCACCGAAGTGCTCCTTGACCTCATCCGCGACCTGGGAGGCCAGCCGGGTCCGCCCGTCGAACATGGTGAGCAGGATGGTCGAGACGGTCAGGTCGGGGTTCAGGTGACTCTTGACCAGGTCCACCGTACGGAGCAGCTGCTCGAGTCCCTCCAGCGCGTAGTACTCGCACTGGATCGGGATCAGGACCTCCGCGGCGGCCACCAGCGCGTTGACCGTCAGCAGCCCCAGGGACGGCGGGCAATCGATCAGGATGTAGTCGAGCTGTGACTCATCGTAGGCACGGAGAGCCCGGGAGAGCCGGCCTTCCCGGGCCACCATGGGCACGAGTTCGATCTCCGCACCGGCGAGGTCGATGGTGGCGGGGGCACAGTAGAGCAGGGGGATGTCCTCGACCGCGTGGATGATCCCGACCAGCGGCTGGTCCTCGACCAGCACGTGATAGATCGACGTGGTCCCGGCCCGGTGCTCCACGTCCAGCGCCGTGGACGCGTTGCCCTGCGGATCCAGGTCGATGACCAGCACCCGCGAGCCGTGCTGGGCCAGCGCCGCCGCGAGGTTGACCGCCGTCGTGGTCTTGCCCACGCCGCCCTTCTGGTTGGCGATCGTGATGACCCGGCACGAGCCCGGGCGGGGCCACGCACGTTCCGGCCGGCTCGCGCCCGCGGGCGCGCCGCGGGCCGCCTGCCCGGCCTCGATCTCCTCATCAGGCTGCCTTGCCGCGGGAACTACCAATTCATGCCTTCCGCCGCCGGTGGCCACGCCCGCCCCTGCGTCGCCTGTACCTGCCTCGTGCCTGCCGTCCGGCGGTCCGCCCGCGGGCGTGGCCGCCTGCACCCCGGTCCCCCCAGCCGGCCGCACCGCGGCCCCCCGGCGCCTTCGCATGTCCCCCTCGTTTCCATCGGGATAGCCGCCGCCCCCGGCCGGGACCGGCACCTGTGCTTCACGTGAAACCGCGGCCACCGGCCAGCCCAGCCCCAGAATCCGGGATGGCCGCGGTACCGTCCCGCCCGCAACGCCATCCCCGGAGTCAGCTCCGGCTTCGTCTGGCCATCCCAGGCCCGCTGCGGAAGCCACCGCCGCGCTCCTCTCACTGCCCGATGCCCGCGCGCTCCGGTCCCGCTAACGGCCAGCGACCATCCGCACGACTGTCGCGGCCCGATCGACCTTACCGTCCCCGGCCCGCACTACGGCCACGTCTCGCATACCCAGCCGGCGCAACACCGGCCGGGCCTGGGTGACCTCTTCCTCGGCGGCCGCCCCCTTGACCGCAAGTATCAGCCCGCCGCGCCGGACCAGGCCGGCCGCGAGGCCAGCGAGGCGGTCGAGTGGCGCCACCGCCCGGGCGGTCAGGACGTCCGCGGCCAGCTTCCCGGACAGTTCCTCGGCCGTGGCCCGGCGGACCTGCGCGTTGCTCAAGCCCAGTTCCTGGATGCACTCGTCCAGGAAGATGGTGCGGCGCTCCATCCGTTCCAGCAGCGTGACCTGGACATCGGGGAGCAGCAGGGCCAGCACGATTCCTGGCAGCCCGGCGCCTGACCCGAGATCGATCAGCGTGGCCGGCCTGGGCACAAGATCTGCGATCGCCGCGCAGTTCAGCACGTGGCGAGTCCACAGCCGGGGCACTTCCCGCGGCCCGAGCAACCCCCGGGTGACCCCGGGGCCCGCGAGCATCTGGACGTATCGCTCGGCGAGCGGGAGGGTGTCCCCGAACACGTCCGCTGCTTCCTTCGGGGGAGGCGGCACCTCACCCTGGAGCATGGCCGGGTCAGCCCACCGGGAAGACGACCACCCGGCGGTTCGGCTCCTCACCCTCGGACTCGCTGCGCAGCCCGGCGGCTGCGATCGCATCGTGCACGACCTTGCGCTCGAACGGGGTCATGGCGTCAAGGCGCTGCGGCACGCCGCTGGTCTTGACCTCTTCTGCCGCGTCCTGGCCCAGTTCCGTGAGCTCGACCCGGCGGCGGGCCCGGTATCCGCCTACGTCCAGCATGATCCGGGTCCGGGCCCCGGTCTGCCGGTGCACCGCGAGGCGGGTCAGCTCCTGCAGAGCCTCCAGGACCTCGCCGTGCGCGCCGACGAGGTCCTGCAGGGTCGTGCCGACCACGGAGACCAGGGCGCGGTCGCCCTCGACGTCCATGTCGATGTCGCCATCGAGATCGGCGATGTCCAGGAGGCCCTCGATGTAGTCGGCCGCGATCTCACCCTCTTGCTCGAGAGCCTGGACGTCGGGCTTCTCGGCCTCGGTGGTCTCGGCTTCGGCTTGGCTCACGCCGGGCTCCTCATGCGTACTCGGACTGGACTGAGAAGTCACGCTATCGCTTCCTCTTACTGCGCGGCTGCCGTGACGGCTGCTGTCGCACGACCTTCGGTGAGTCAGGAGGTG
>JAOPYP010000451.1 GCA_025964635.1 Actinomycetes bacterium
GGTGCTCGCCTACACCGGCGATAGCGGCCCGAGCCCGGAACTGGCTGCACTGGCTCACGACAGCGATCTGTTCCTGGCCGAGGCGACCTACCCGGACCAGGTTCCGGACGGTTCACGCGGCAACCTGTCCAGTGCACGCCAGGCGGGCCGGCAAGCCGCTCATGCTGGTGCCAGGCACCTGATGCTCACTCACCTTTGGCCGGGAACAGACCCAGCCATCGCACGGACCGCAGCCGCCAGCGGCTACGAGGGCAAGATCAGCGTCGCCGCCGCAGGCACCCTCCTGGATCTGACCTGACCCTCGCTGCCAGGACAGGTCCGTCACACGGGCCCGAATCCTTCCCCTGAGCAGATACGTTCGCGGCCGGCGGCAGATGCGGAAGTTGTCAGGTTTCACGACTCCAGTGCTGGCCTCTACCATGACAACGCGGTCCCGGGTGTTTTCCTTGCGCCTCCCGCAAGTGGTACATCCAGCTCGGCTGGTGAGGCTGACCGGGCGCGGCAGCCAGGACCGCGGGGAGGACCGGGATCGTCTAGAGCATCCCCCAATGGGGGCGCGCCCGCAGCGCGGCAAATCCGGATGACTGTGTTGGGGCGGGGACCTATCCTCAACGTGACTGAGTTCGTCGCCCTGACCGTGTGACCGGTAGCGGCGCGCCAGCAAAGACGGGTGGTCACCCTTGCCGCGCAAGTGCCCGTACCAACTTTCCCCTGACAAGATGCGCACTGTCCGCGGCATGTGCGGATCGGCTGCCGACTAGGTCCCGCACCTCTGACGTCAGCTCGCCGATCGCCGGGGCGTCGCGGCGGTATGCCGCCAGAACACCGGTATAGGTCAGCGCGGCCATGCGGAACCTGGCGGCGCACGCGCTGGCGTCCTCCCGGCCCGCGACGTCGCGGGCCGGGAGGACGCCAGCCAGAATTCGGGTGCCGACCGGGTTCAGCGGACGACTACTTCTTGTACTTCTTGTCCTGGACCGGCATCGTCTGATCCGCGCCCGGGATTGGCGCTTGCGGCAGCTTCGACGATGCCTCCTGGGCGGCCAGGTTGGCTTGCCTGGTCGCCGAGTCGAACTCGGGGCTGGACGGTGCTGGCCGCCCGTTCCCGCTCAGGGCGCCGCTCAGGTCGCCGAAGGTTCGCCGGCTCCAGCGGCTGATGGTGCTGAACCTGACCGGCCCGCGGCCCGACAGGCCGCCGGCGGCGGCGGTGGCCTCGATGAGCCGCAGGCAGGACGTGTGGTCCGACACCTCGGAGAAGATCCTCCCGCCGGTCGACCATGGCGAGACGACGAAGCACGGAACCCGGAACCCGGCGCCCACGGGCAGGTTTCCGCCAGGGGTACCGCCCGGTGAAGTCTTGGTCACGAACTCTTCGGGGAACTCGGCCGGGTCCGGGGTAGGCGGGGGGACGTGGTCGAAGAACCCATCGTTCTCGTCGTACTGGGTCACCAGTACGGTCGTGTTCCACAGGTCATTGTTGGACGCCAGGGCGTTCAGTACCTGCGCGAGCCACACGGCGCCCGCCGCGGGGAGGCCCGAGGGGTGCTCGTCGACGAGATTGATGCCGAGGAACGGCTGGTCGGTGCCGATGAACGACACGTCGGGCAGCACGCCGTTGGCGCAGTCCTCGAAGAAGCCCATGCCAGGGACCGCCTCGGGGGTGGGGTTGGCAGGATCGCCTATTCCGCCCGGGGTGCCGTTGCCAAACAGTGCCCCCGTCGCGAAGACGCTGTTGTACAGCGCGGGCGGGATGGCCGAACGGTCCTGGAGCTTGGCGAAGTACTCCTCCCTGGTCCAGTCGGTCTCCCGGTAGACCTTGAAGGTGATCCCGGCGTTGAAGAGGGTCTCCGCACCGCTCTCGAAGGTAAGCGGGGGGCCGAAAGTGTTGTCGAGGATAGGGCCGCCGGCCAGGCCCTGTTGGTCGATGGATCCGCACGACCACATCAGGTGGTTAGGGGCGGAAGGCCCCATCACCGAGCAGTGATAGCCGTCGAGGAGGGTGAATGCCTCGGCCAGCGCCCAGTGAAACGGGAGGTCTTCCTGGGTGTAGTAGGCCATGGTGTAGGGCCCGGCGCCAGGGCCGTCGACCGCGATGTGCGTCGTCACCCAGCTGTCCATCAGCCCGTTGTTCCAGCACTGGTGCTGTGCCTGCCAGGCGTGGGAAGTGTCGGGGATGGCGGCCGACCCGGTGGTGATAGTGCTGGCGTGGAACGGCTCCAGGTACCCGTCGGGGTTGCCCGGGTCGGGCTGCTGGAACACTGACCGGCCGGTCGGCAGCTTGATGGCCTTAGGGTCGGAGAAGCCCCGCACCCCCGGAAAGGTCCCGAAGTAGTGGTCGAAGCTGCGGTTCTCCTGCATCAGGAACACCAGATGCCTGACTTCCCTCAGATGGAAGCTGGAACGGGTCGCGGCGGACGCCGCCTGCGCCCGCAGCACGCTCTCGGGCAGGTAACCGGCCATCGCGGCGGCACCAGCCAGCGCGGTGGCGCGGCCCAGGAACCCGCGGCGGGACACCTTGGCGTGCCAGGGCTTGGTGCGTAGCGGCTGCGAAGTCTGGTCAGTCACGGGGAACCTCTTCCTTGGCGTAGGTCGACGAATGCCAGGCCAGCGCCCGCGGTCCCAGGGGTACTGGCCGGGGCCGAACCGGACAGGGCCAGCTCGGTGAGGCCGGGCCTTGTTGTTACTGGTGGTTCAGCGATGTAGCGGGAACTGACGGAGTTATCGACGGCACCAGCGCTGGGGCCGTTCATCCTGGGGCGGTCGCCGGGCCTCCGGCCGCCGGAGGGCGCCCGGACATGAGCTGCATTCAGATCGTTCTGGCCAGAAACATCCAGACATGGTCGAAAAGGCAAATTATTGATTGCGCGGCTCCAAAATCTTTGACGCCGGCGGCCGCCAGGACGAGCGAGACCAGCCCGCCGTGCGGCTGGCTAATCACGCACGCTGACGGTTGCGTCATGCGCATCGGCGATAGCCTTGACGATGGACAGGCCGAGTCCGGTCCCGTGTCGCTGGCTGCCCCGGTGGGGGGCGAGGTGCTGGAAGGGCTGGAAGAGGCGGTCGATGCCGGCTGCCGGGAGGGCTAGGGCCTGCGCTGGCGGCCTGTGTTGGCGACGGCCAGGACGGCGTGGCCTGACCGCCTCATCCCGGGCACTCTAGGTCACAGGCATAATCCTGATGAGAGCGCCCGCTCATCGGCATGTGCGGTAGCAAGTGGGGTGACGCCAAGTCGCAGCCGCAACCTGTTTGGAGCTCGCCAGCAGTCCGGGGAGGCCGCGTCCTCGTCAGTCGGATGGTTTCATGGGGAGTCGGCGTGCGCGGATGCGGGTGTCGCTGATCACGATGAGAGCACCTGCGGCGAGATCATCGGTGACTTGCTCGAGATTCGCGAGAATGACTGCGGCGAGGGAGCGGGCTTGCTTGTCGGTGCGCCGGAGCAGGATGACACTCGGCGCCAGGACGGGCGCGTTGGCGAGGAGCTCCCCGAAGTCGGTATCGGCGGATACGAGGATCCGGTTTTCCCGGTCGGCCGTGACCATGATCTGCTCATCGGGCTGGCCGCCCAGGCCAAGTTCGTAGACATGCGTGCAGTCGTGGCTGCGGCGCGCAGCAGCTCCGCCATCCGGGGTGGCAGGCACTCGTCGATCAGGAATCTCACGCGGTAAGCCGGACCGGAAGCTCGCGTTCATCGACGGCCCGCGCTGCATAGCCCAGGCAGGCTTGCACGTCGGCGAGGGTTAGCTGCAAGGCCGGTTAGTTAAGTGAGTTGCCCGGCTGTCAAGGTGTGTCGGTTGGTGAGGTAGCAGCGGGACTCCGGTAAGTGAGGTTTGTCCGCCAAAGACTTGCCTCGTCACCTGGAGCCCCGCCGTGGATCAGTCTGTCATTACCCGTGCCGTGACGGTGGCCGGAGGGCGGTTCGCGCCGGGTCACCTGGGCGAGCTGACGCAGCAGGTGCCGTTCGAGATGGTTGACGCGGTACTGGAGCAGACGTGCCGGGTGCAGCACCGTGCCCGGGCCCTGCCGGGCAGGGTCGTGGTCTACCTGCTGCTGGCCGGGTGCCTGTTCGCTGAGCTGGGCTACGGGCAGGTCTGGGGCCGGCTGACGGCCGGGCTGGACGGGCTGGCGGCCGCGGCCCCGACCGCGTCCGCGATGACCCAGGCGCGGCGCCGGCTGGGTCCCGGGCCGCTGCGCGAGCTGTTCACCCTGCTGCGCGGCCCGGCCCCGGCGGAAGCGCGGTGGCGGGGCCTGCTGGTCTGCGCGATCGACGGCACGATCATGACCGTCGCGGACAGCGAGGCGAACCTGGCGGTCTACTCCAAGCAGCGCGGCGGCAAGAACGGCGGCTCCAGCTACCCGATGCTGCGGCTCCTGGTCCTGGTCAGCTGCGGCACCCGCACCGTCATCGACGCCGTGTTCGGCCCCGTCTCGGCCGGGGAGACCACCTACGCCCCGGGCCTGCTCGGCAGCCTGCACGCGGGCATGGTCCTGCTCGCCGGCCGGAACTTCGGCGCCGGGTTCCTCGCCGCGCAGATCGCGGGAACCAGGGCGGACTTCCTGATCCGGGTCCGCGCCGGCTACGGCGCCCCGGGGCTTCCGGTCCTGAGCCGCTGCCCGGACGGCTCGTGGCTGTCGCGCTTCGGCGGGATCCCTGTCCGGGTCATCGACGCCCAGGTCACCCTCACCACCAGCGCCGGGCGCGCCACCGCCGGCTGCCGCCTGGTCACCACCCTGACCGACCCGGACCGCTACCCCGCCAGCGAGGTGGCTGTCCTCTACCACGAGCGCTGGGAGATCGAGACCGCCTACTTCGAGCTCAAGTCCACGATCCTCGACGGCCGGGTCCTGCGCGCCCGCACCCCCGACGGCATCGACCAGGAGGTCTACGCCCTGCTGGTCACCTACCAGGTGCTGCGCACCGCCATCGCCGACGCCGCCGGCACTGTTCCCGGCACCGACCCCGACCGCGCCAGCTTCGCCGTCGCCCTGAACGCCGCCCGCGACCAGGTCATCCTCGCCGCCGGCGTGACCGCCGGCCCCGTCACCGACCTGGCCGGGACAATCGGCCGGCTCGTCCTGGCCAGCCTGATGCCCAGCAGACGGCTGCGCACCAGCCCCCGCGTCGTCAAACGCGCCATGTCCAGATACAACGCCCGGGGCAAGGTCGACCGCACCACCTGCAACGCCACCATCACCATCGCCATCCTTGGCGCGCCCTTGACACCCGGCGACGAACCTTAACTAACCGGCCTTGCCTCTAACCGGGCCGCGTAACCCGGCCACGGCGGTAATCCCAGACCGGGTGTTAACCGT
>JAOPYP010000471.1 GCA_025964635.1 Actinomycetes bacterium
ATGGCTCGCCTAGACGACTGGTGTGACGAGGCGACCTTCGCCGACTGGGAGCAAAGCAGCCCCGGCCTCCCCGATTGGCAGACTGGCTACGACCACCTCATCGCCGACGGTCAGGTCGCGAGTCTCACGCACGCCTCAGACGCACATCAAACTCGCGCCTTCCCCGCACCCGTGGCGGCTCCCTAACGCGATCATCGCGGGCGGTCGCTGATCCAGCGACTGGCTCGTTGACGCTAGACACCCCGGCTCCCATGGTCAGGCGATCGGCGGCAAAGTAGTGCGTTCGCCAGACCTGCCGCAGCGCATATTTATGCGGACTCGCCGGTCAGCAGCCGCCGAAACCTGGGCGGGCGAAATGCGCACGTAGTCCCGCCGCTATGGAGCCGATTCTCGCCGACTGACAAGATCAAGTCACGGAAACAGAACGGGTCGTTCCGCCGAGTAGTGGCGGACGCACAGCAAGCCAATGTGACGGTTGGGTCGCCGGCTCTGGCTGACCGCAGAGTGAGGTCGGCTTCATCGGCGTGTGCCGCCCGAGGAACCGGCTTGCCGGTTCTTGGGGCGGGTGCCGTGTGAGGTGCCAGAACTCGTGCAGACCATCTGATCTGGGCTTCTATCCTCGGCCCTCATGCTCTTCCGCCTCCTCTACTTGCTGATGGCCCGGTTGTTCGGCTGGGCGGCGCTGCTCGCCCGGAGCGGCACATCGAAGGACGCCGAGATCTTGGTGCTGCGGCATGAGGTCGCGGTCCTGCGCCGTCAGGTGCCCGCCCGAAACCGGACTGGGCCGACCGTGCGGTGATCGCCGCCTTGGCGCGGCTCTTGCCCAGGCACCTTCGGCTGTACAGGATCGTGACACCCGGCACCCTGCTTGCCTGGCACCGGCGGCTGCTCAAGAACAAGTGGACCTACCCGAACCCCACCGGACGCCCGCCGGTCCCGGAGGAGACCCGTGAGCTAGTTCAACGGCTGGCCAGGCAGAATCCGCGGTGGGGACACCGGCGCATCCAGGGCGAGCTCCTCGGCCTCGGGTACCGCATCGGCGCGGGAACCATCCGGCGGATCCTGGCCACAGCCGGGCTCACACCCGCGCCACGCCGGATGTCACCGACCTGGCAGCAGTTCCTGACCTCCCAGGCATCCGGGATCCTGGCGTGCGATTTCCTGCACGTGGATACTGTGTTCCTCAAGCGCCTGTACGTGTTCTTCGTGATGGAGATCCGGACCCGCCGGGTGCACATCATGGGCGTCACCGCTCACCCCACCGGGCCGTGGGCCGTCCAGCAGGCCCGTAACCTGTTCATGGATCTGGGTGCACGCGCCGACAAGTTCAGGTTCTTGATCCGTGACCGCGACAGCAAGTTCACGGCGGCGTTCGACGACGTGTTCGCCGACAATGGCGCGCGGATCATCAAGACGCCGGTCCGCTCACCTCGGGCGAACTCCTTCGCGGAACGATATGTGAGAACGCTACGGCGCGAGTGCCTGGAGGACCACCTTCTGATCCACGGCGAACAGCACCTCTGACGGGTCCTGACCGAGTACGCGGCATTACAACGAGCATCGGCCGCACCAGTCGCGGAAACAGCGACCTCCACTGCACGAGCCCGGGCAAGCGGTCGATGTGACCGCCCGGATCAAGCGCACCCACGTCGTCCAGGGCCTGATCAGCGAGTATCGGAGAGCGGCCTGACGAGCACCGGAAACACCAGTTCAGAGCCAGTGTGCGAGTTACGGCACGGCACGTGGCCGCGATGTGTAGAACTGCCGGACGATCCGCTCCACGACCGCATCATCGGGCAGGTCCGGTGCTCCAACCGCCAGTTCTGCAGAGGGGATAGCGGCAGCTCCGCTAGCAACTCCAGCGGCCCGGGACAGGACCGCCGGCGGCAGGCACCCTGCGATCGGCGCCGATTCCGCCGGCTAGGCGCAACCGGCGCCTATTGCTCCCTCTCTGTGAGAGGCGTACCGTTCGGGTCGCACGCAAGGGACGGATGTGGCTGGTGCCGCAACGCCGGCCGCATGGGAGAGGCAGGGAAGGGGCGCCGCCAGCAATGCCGCGGCGGCGGTCCTGCGCCATCGCGCGTGCCGCCGCCGTGAGTCGATGCCTTCACCGAAGAAGGCACGTTACTGCGGTAGGAGGAATGCACGTGAAGTCCCGGATAATTCTCGCTGTCGCCGCCGTTCTCGGTATCGCGCTCGCCATCGCGCCGGCCGTTTTAAGAACACCGGCCGCAAGGGCAGCCGCGCACGGCATCTCGGTCCACGGGCTGAACCGCATCCAGCGGGCGCACCTGTCTGGGTTCGCTTCGTTCGAGGCCGGCATCGGCGTGCCGACCAAGGCGCCCGCGGCCCGGGCCGGTGCCCGGATGAGCAACGCCGGGGTGAATCTGTGCCCGCGCAACCTCGGGTCCAACGTTCTGGTCAACCAGAACTGCCTGAACGTCACCGACACCGACCTGCAGGGCCGCGGCCAGGCGCAGAACGAGACCGCCATCGCGCAGAACCCGTTCAACCCGCGCCAAGTGGTGGCCGGGTTCAACGACTACCGGCGCGGTGATGGCACCTGCGGCACCGCGTTCAGCGGCAACGGCGGGGCAAGCTGGACCGACAGCACCATGCCCAATGGGTTCACCCGCGGCACGAACTTCGGCGGAGTGGCCAGGCAGTACTGGCAGGCCAGCGGCGACCCGTCGGTGGCCTGGGACACGCGCGGGAACGCCTACTACGCGTGCCAGGTGTTCATGCGCGGGCCGGGCACGACCAATAACCCTGACACCTCCAGCGCCGTCTACGTGTTCCGCTCGACCGGCGACGGCGGAGGGTCCTGGAACTTCACCGGCCATCCCGCGGTGGAGACGTTCACCACCAGCCCCAGCATTCTCAACGACAAGCCGTACATGACGGTCGACAACAGCCCCACCAGCCCGTTCCGCGACCGGATCTACGTGACCTGGACGCTGTTCGCCGCGGACGGTACCGGCTACATCTACGAAGTGCACTCCGACGACTACGGGCAGACCTTCAGCAGCCCGGTCGTGGTGAGCACGACAAGCTCGCTGTGCGCGAACACCTTCGGCCTGCCGACCCCGCAGGGGACCTGCAACGAGAACCAGTTCTCCGACCCGTTCACCGGCCCCGACGGCACGCTCTACGTCGCCTACGCCAACTTCAACAACTCCACCACCAGCAGCAGCGACAACCACAACCAGACCCTGTTGACCCACTCCACCGACGGCGGCCAGACCTTCAGCGCCCCGACACTGGTGGGCAACTACAACGACCTGCCGGACTGCGCCACCTACCAGGGCGGCCAGGACGCCGGCCGGGCCTGCGTCCCGGAGAAGGGCACCGCGCAGAACTCGGTGTTCCGGGCGACCAACTACCCCGCCGGCGGGGTCAACCCGCGCAACCCCAGCCAGATCGTCGTCACCTACGGCTCCTACATCAACCGTGACTCGAACGAGTCCAACGGGTGCACGCCCGCCGGGTTCAGCGCCTTCGGCACCAACCTGTACACCGGTGTCAAGACCGCCGGTGCCTGCAACAACAAGATCATCTTTAGCGTCTCCGCCGACGGCGGGTCCACGTTCACCGGCACCACCGTCGATCAGCGGCTGATGCCTGTGGTCAACACGGCCCCGCGGCAGAAGCGCACCGACCAGTGGTTCCAGTGGGCCGCCTTCACGCCCAGCGGAACCCTGGTGACCTCCAACTACGACCGGCAGTACGGGTCCAGCGAGTTCACCGGGAATATGGACGTGAGCGTGTCCACCTCGAAGAACCTGTCTGCCTTCACGGTGAGCAGGGCCACCTCCGCGTCCATGCCACCGCCGACGCAGTTCCCCGACACGCAAGGGGGCAGCGTGTTCTTCGGCGACTACGCGGGCGTCGCGGCGGTCTCCGGCGCCCACCCGCTGTGGTCGGACACCAGGAACCCGGACGCGTTCCTGTGCCCGGGCACGGCCGCACCAGGTGTGCCTCCCGCAGTGTGCACCGCGGCCGAGCCAAACGGCCTGATCGCCAATGACCAGCAGATCTACACCAGAACGATGCCGGCGTCCTAGCCGCGCCCGCAGATATCCGGCGGCCGGCCCCGCGCGGAGCCGGCCGCCGGGCCATCTGGCCTTCACTCCGGCAGGCACGGTGCGCACGTTCGCCAATCGCGGACCAGGCGCCTCCCGAATCCTTGTCGTGATGACTCCCGAGATCGACGCGCTGATCGCGGCGCTGCACAGTGGCTAGGCCGATGGAGCCGTGTGGGCCAGATACAACGCCTCTGTGGTACCCACCCATAAACCCGCGGCGCTAACGTCCCCGTAGCGCGCTATCGGCGGCATGCACGAGCGGATGTCGTGAAGCCCTGACGCCGCTCCCCGCAGGGCGCAGCAGCGCACCAGGCAGCTGCGCCGGATTGCGCCCACGGCGCGAGCCCGGCCGCGAGCGGCGCAGCGCACCTGCCCAACGGGCGCCTTCGGCGCAGCGCCGGGCCGGAGCGTCCCGGCCCCCGAACACGCCTCTGGGCGGCCAAGCCCGCGGCCGGGAGCAAGCGTGGGACACGCGGGACAGCACGCGGTGACCACCTGCAAACACGGCAACCGTCGCAGGCTGGAAATGGAGCGCGCCCGCGTCATGATCGATCACGTCTACATCTCGGTCAACAACATCCAGAAGTCGCTGGCCTTTAATCTTGCGGCACTCGAGCCCCTCGGCTGGCGTGAATTCGGGAAGTACGACGCCGCCTCCGGCCCCGACACCGTCCCGGATCTCTACGGTATTGGCGACCACACCTACATCTCCGGCACCGGAGTCGGATCCAGCATCTGGCTGCGCCAGCGCAAGCGCGGTGAGACGAGCCTGTACCTCGGCATCGTGTGCGACACCAACGACGCCGTTGATGCCGCCTACGCCGCCGCGATTAGCGCCGACGGCATTGACGCGGGCAAGCCGGCCGACCGCACGTATTTCGCCCCCGGCTACTACGCCGCCAACGTCGCCGACTTCGACGGCAACCGCCTAGAGTTCGTGCGGAAGGCCTGGCAGCCCTCGCGCTAGATGAGTAAGTCCTAACTCGGGAAGGTGCGCAGAGACGGGAGAAGCGCGTTCGGGTCCGTTCATGTCGACAGGCCTGAACGCCCTTCTCGCCGCTCAACGTCAACCTGCTCGCCGTGGATCACCCGCAGACGGGGAGCCCGCTGGACTTCGACCACAGCGGATTCAGCCGCCTCGCCGAGACGGCCTAGATACGTCGTCGCTACGCATGTCCGTCCCGCGCTGGGGCAAGGTTCGAGTCACGGCTTAGCGGGCCAAGCGGGTGCGCCGGAACGGGACCGGGGGAAGGCTGCTGCCCGCTGATCCATTCACCGTCACGGCCCGGGCCTCGGTGTCGGTCGATGAGCCCCGGGAGGTGTAATGCACTTCCTGGATGACGGCCACCAGCCATGGCCGCACCGAGGCGCAGGTGACCGCTCGTAGGCCGGATCATGGGTGCCGGTCTGCACCCTCGCGGTGCGGCGGTGAAGCCATGGTCGGGCGCTAGAGGGTTTACCCACATCGCCAGGATCAGGCGATCGCCCCGCTAACACGTGCGGGCGCCGCCGGCAGCCTGTCAGCCGTAGGTGGGCACGATCGCGCCGCTGATGGGTGCGGCGGCGTCACTGACGAGGAACGCGATGACGTTGGCGATCGCCTCGGGTTCGACCGCGCCGGCCAGCGCCTCCGGCGGGAACATCGCCTTGTTCTTCGCAGTGGCGATCACTTGCGGTGCCACCGCATTGACCCGGATGCCCCTGGGACGCAGTTCTAGGTCGAGGATCCGGATCAGGTGGGCCAGCGCTGCCTTGCTGACCCCGTACGCGGCGTAGCCCGGTGTCGGCTCGATACCCGGTCGCGCGGTGATGTGGACGATCGCGCCGGAGCCATCCCGCTCCATGTGGGGCGCGACGGCCTGGGTCAACCACAGTGCAGCCCCGACGTTCACATCAGTGAGCGCCCGGAGTCCGCCCGGGGTTGTCGATAGGGCGTCGCTGAGCTCGAACGCGCCGATGGTGTTGACCAGGACGTTCGGAGCGCCGACCTCGGTCGCGATCTTGTCTACCAGTGGCACCGGGACGGCCGGGTCGGTGGCATCGGCCACCTCCCGGTGGGTGATCGCGTCTGGCAGTTCGTTGAGCCCTGATTCGCTGCGGTCTACGGCAACGACGGTGTATCCGGCGGCGTGGAGGGCGAGTGCCGTGGCCTGCCCGAGACCGCTGCCGGCGCCAGCCACGATTGCGATGCGTGTGCTCATGTCGTCACCCTCACTCACAGGTCGCGGACGTCGTCGGGGAGCATTCCGAACGACTGGTACAAACGGACCCAGTCGACTGTCTCCCAGTGCTCGGCGATTCGCCCGTCTTCATCGATCCGGAAGAAGTCGTGGGCGGTGAAGTCCGCAGCGCGGCCATTGCCGGTAACGGTGCCGTCCCACACGCTGCGGGAAGAGATGCGGTTGCCTTCGGCTATGACGTGTGTCTGCAGGGCCAGCCCGTCGGGCATGGCGCCACGGCTGATCGCCAGCGCCTTGGCGAAAACGTCTCTTCCGTCGGGGGTCCAGCCGGAGTTCTGGATGTAGCCCTCCGCGACGGCGTCGACGTCCTCTACGTTGCCGGTGGTGAAGACGCCGTCGTACAGACGACATACGGCCGAGCGGGATTCTTCGCTCGCCACGTGCCTCTTGACCGGCGCATCGAACCGAGTCCCCAGCCGCTCTGGGAACAGTCCGCCGGGCGATTCGGCGACGCCCAGAATCTGCTGGAAGGCGTTGGCTACCCCGGGGATTGCCCCAAGCGCAACCAAGATCCGGTAGGTGTCGACGATAAGCCAGTGCTCGGCCAGTTTGTCGTCCTTCACACGGAAGACATGTGATGCGGACGTCTGGATGCTCGCGCCCGTGGCGGGCACGCCCGCGTAGTCGCCCGAGTGCGTTCCGGTGATGATGGTGCGGACCGCGACCAGATCGTTGTCAACCAGCGCGCCGATGTTCTCGTGCACCTCGAAGCGCAGGTCCGAGAAGGACTGGTGAAGTCCGGAGAAGTAGCGCTTCAGGCCGGTCCTGGTTCGCATCCCATGCACCTCGTAGGACAGCAGGGAACGGGAAAGGACGGCGTCGGTGTCGTCGGAGTCGTCAGCGTTGACGGCCTCGAAGAGTGCACGCACCAGTTCGTCGGCACGCTGGGCGGTTTGGGTGGCGTGGAACCCGTCGGCGCTCGTGGCGGGTGAAACTGTGGTCATGTCGGGAACTCCTTGTCTGCGGTACTGATAGGGATGGTCACCGGGCACGGACATCGTGCAGCCGGCGAGGCTTGAGGTTCTGGCGGCGGCTGTTACCGGAGGATGAGGCCGCCGTCGGCACACAGAATCTGGCCGGTCATGGCCGCCGCACCGTCGGAGGCAGGAACGCCACGGCCGCCGCCGTGTCGGCCGGGACGAGCCGGCGCTTGAGCGCCTGCCCGTCGATGACCTCGTCGAACTGGGCCTCTGTGTTGACCGTGCGCGCGGCTGGCGTGTCGGTGAGCCCAGGAGCCACAGCCGTGACGGAGATGCCGTCCGGGCCAAGAGACCTGGCCAGTATGCGCATGATTCCAGTCAGTGCGCCCTTGCTCGCGATGTAGGGCAGCAGCACCGGGGCCGGCGGGTCCCAGAAAGTGTCTGACGTGACAAAGATGATCCGGCCGAACCGGCGTTCGGCCATTCCGGGCGTGAATGCCTGCGCCAGCCACAGTGGAGCTTCCACGTTCACGGCCAGCACATGACGGAAGGTGGCGGCATCCAGGTCAGCCAACGCAGCCAGGTCAAACGCGGCCGCGGCGTGGACGAAGACGTCGCAGCGACCCAAACGCCGCAGAACCTCGGCTGCGGCCGCTCTGGTCGACTCCTCGACGCTGAGGTCGGCGGAAACGTCCCCAGCACGGTCGATCACAACCGCGCGGTGCCCGGAGGAGGCGAGGCCCTCCACGATCGCGGATCCGATCGCTCCGGCGCCCCCGGTCACTACCGCAACTCGCTGCGCTGAGTGCTCCCTTGGCGCCGTCACGGCCTGTCCCCGCCCTCGCTTGCCGTCAACGCCACCTTCACCGGCCCGGGGGCGGTGTGGCGAGGCAGCACCGCCACGATCCCACGATGACGGGGAGCTCCCGCTCCTTCGATGTCCACCTTCACGGTCGCTCCTTCGAGTACACGTCATTGGCTCGGCGGACCTTAGCTGTCCTGGACAGTTAAATCCACTGGGTCGCGAATTCATTCCCTGCGGATGAAGTCGCGCGCAACAACGACGTGGTAGTCCCCCCGATCCGGCCTGCATCGAAGCTTCCTGGAGCAGCTCAGTAGGATGTTGATCGTGGCTACTGGTCCGGCATCACACGGTCGCGTACCAACGTCGACGGCCGCCTCTGCTGGCCCGGTCAGCAATGCGCTGATTCGGGCCACTCGCCTGCACATGATCTTGGCGCGCTACCTGCTGCAGCGCGTAGGGCTGCATCCGGGACAGGAACTGCTGCTGATGCACTTGTGGGATACCGGACCACAGCGCCAGGCGGATCTTGCGTCCGAGTTCGGCACCGATTCAGCATCAATGACTCGCACGGTTCAGCGCCTGGAGCGCGCTGGGTTCGTCCGGCGCCGACCTGATCCCAGTGACGGCCGCGCAACGATGGTCGAGTCAACCGAGGCCGGCACGGCCCTGCGGGGCCGGATCGAGGAGCTCTGGGCTGAACTTGAAGCCCAGACGGTCGGCGACCTTTCTCAGGCGCAGCTAGGCCAACTCCTTCTCGGACTGCAGCATCTCGAGGAAAATCTGTCACTCGCGACCGAGTCAGCTCGCGTGGCGCGTAGCTGACGTCGAGCGTAAGGGCCCTTCACAAGCCCCGGAAGCCCCGCCGGCATCCCAGCCGGCAGGACGGGGTTGCTCGGTGTGTCCGGCGTCGAGCTCATTACCATGCACCCTTCCATTGGAGCCTGGTTTCCCCGTGGGAGCGGGGTCAAGTCCGTGGCACCTACTACCGTGCGGCTTCGGCTGACAGCTGTACGGCAAGCTGCCGGAAACCTGCCGTCGGCGCGGTCCGTCAGCTATGGACGACTGCGTGCTGCGGCCCTTGAGCCCGCTCCGGCGTCGGCGGCGCGGCAGGCACGTTCTGGCCTCGCTCGCGCGGCCGTCGATGTCACTCCTCCGAGTCCCCGCCGTGGCCTCAGCGTGCCGTCGGCCAATGCGGGTTGGTAACAGGTCAGCGGGCTACCCGCTCAGGTCTGCAGCGTGGAACTGGTGGTCAGCGGCGGCTGACTTGGTTCTAACGCCGCCCCGGGTAGCACTAC
>JAOPYP010000053.1 GCA_025964635.1 Actinomycetes bacterium
CCCCGGGCGCAGCGGAGCCGGCAGAAGTCGGCCGGCGAGCGGACAAACTGCGCCGGACGACGAGGACGCCCGCAGCGGATGCGGCGAAGCTGGCTGCGTCCATCGCGATGGCGCCGGCGGGGCCAACGAGCGCCGACACCAGGCCGGCGAAAAGCGGCCCCGCGATGCCCGCCGCGGACGCGGCCCCGTAGAGCAGGCCGTTCGCCTCGGTGATCCGGGCCGGGCCGGACAGCGCCGGGACCACGGTCACGTAGCCGACCTGGAAGACCATGCCGATCGCGGCGCAGAGCGGCAGGATCACGTACAGCAGCCAGACCGCCGGATGCACCGACCAGGCCAGCGGGATGAGCCCGTAGAGGATCATCCGGGCCAGGTCGCAGGCGGCCATCAGGATCCAGCGGTCGAGCCGGTCGGCCAGGATCCCGGCGAAGATGCCCGCGACCACCGCGGCGGCTCCGGCCGCCCCGGTCAGCAGGCCCATCTGCGCGACCGATCCGGTCGCCCGGAGCACCAGCAGCGGGACGGCGATGAGCGCGAACGAGTCGCCGGCCACCGAGAGGGTCTGCGCCGTCAGGAAGACGCCGAAGGTCCGGTCCCGCCACAGCTGTGGCTCGCGGCTGCGCCGCAGTTCCCCTGGGCGGCTGCGCCGCACTGCTGGCTGGCGGCTGCGCCGCAGTGCTGGCCTGCGGCTGAGCCGCGGGGCCGGGAGGGGCCAGCGCCGGGTCACTGGTGGCTGGCCACCGCCCGGGCCACCGCGCGGACCATGCGGGAGTCCGCCAGGTCATCCAGGGACACGGCCCGGCCCTCACCGTCACAGAGCGGGACCCGCCAGTTCGGGTACTCGTCCGTGGTGCCGGGGATGTTCTGCGGCCGCCGGTCCCCCACCGCGTCGGCCAGGGACACCCCGATGAGCTGGGCCGGGGTGCGGGCCAGGAATGCGTAGCAGGCCACGGTGAACTCGGCCGGGCTGGGGCGGCCGCCGGCGGGCAGCAGCCCTTCAGCCTCCAGGACCTCCTGCCAGGCGCGCACCACGGCGTCTGATTCGTCGCTTTCTTCCCGGTAGGAACGGGTGAGCAGGCCCAGCCGGGAGCGCAGTTCCACCTGTTCCCCCGTCACGAACGCCGCGATCGGCGGCACGTCGTGCGTGCCGACCATGGCCAGGCAGTTGCGCCGCCACTTGCCCGGCGGGAGCGGCGCCCCGTCCGGGCCGCGCTCGAACCAGAGCATCGCGGTGCCCAGCACACCCCGGTCGGCCAGGTACTCCCGGATCCACGGGTCGACCGTGCCGAGGTCCTCACCGATGGCCAGCGCCCCGGCCGCGATGGCCTGGCCGGCCAGCACGCCGACCATGGCCCGGTGGTCGTACCGCACGTACGTGCCCTGGTCCGGGGTCATCCCGGCCGGCACCCACCAGAGCCGGAACAGGCCCATCACGTGATCGACGCGCAAGCCGCCGGCGTGCCGCAGGGCCGAGTGCATCAGGTCCGCCAGCGGCGCGTACTCCTGGCCGGCCAGCCGCAGCGGATCCCAGGGCGGCTGGTTCCAGTCCTGGCCGCGCTGGTTGAACTCATCCGGCGGGGCACCCACGCTGACCCCGGAGACCATCACGTCCTGCCAGGCCCAGGCGTCGGCCCCGCCCGGATGGCAGCCGACCGCCAGGTCCCGCATGATGCCGATGCGCATCCCGGCGGCCCGCGCCGCGTCCTGGGCCACGGTCAGCTGGCTGTCCGCGAGCCACTGCAGCCAGGCGTGGAACAGGGCCTGGCCCGCCAGCCGGGCCCGCTCGGCCGCCACCTCGGCGGAGCCCACCGCGCGCAGCGGTTCCGGCCAGGTCCGCCAGTCCGGCCCGTGGATCTCGGCCAGCGCGCACCACAGGCCCCAGTCCTCCAGCGGCTGCCCCTCCCGGGCCCGGTAGGCGTCGAACTCGGCGCGGCGCTGCGCGGTCATCGGCTGCCGGTAGATGATCTGCAGGGCGGTCCGCTTGGCCCGCCAGACCTCGTCCCGGTCGAGCAGCTCGCTGGTGGCGTTGCGGGCCCGCAGCGGCGCGGCGAGGGAGTCGATCCGGACCCGGTCCCCCGCGGTGAGCTTCGCGTACTCCGGGATGTCCTCGATGCGGAGATAGAGCGGGCTGGTGAAGCGCCGGCTCATCGGCAGGTAGGGGGACTGGCTCAGCGGCGGCATGGGCTCGCCCGCGTGCAGGGGATTGATCAGGATGAACCCCGCCCCCAGGTCGCTGGCGCTCCAGGCGGCCAGGTCGGCCAGGTCGCCCAGGTCCCCGTGCCCCCACGACTGGCGGGACCGCAGGGAGTAGAGCTGGACCGCGAAGCCCCAGGACCGGTCCTCCGGGCCGGGAACCACCGGCCCGGCCTCCGCCGCGTCCTGCGCCCCGGCGTCGCCCACCACGGGGTCCTCCCCCACCGGGTCATCCCCCACCGGATCATCCACCACGGGGGCTGCCGCGGCCCCGGTCGCGGCCGTCCCGGTGGCAGTCCCCCCGGCCGGGGTGGCCGGACCCGGGCCGGGGGGGTCGCCCAGCGCGTCCAGGATGGCGTCGAGCGTCCGCTGGCTCACCTCGACCTGCCGCCCATGCCAGTCCCGGTAGCTGGTGGCCACCCCGTGGGCCGCGGCCCGCCGTCTGGTCTCGTCGCTCGTCACCCTTCAATGATCGGGCCATCCGGCAGCACCGCGCACAGCCCTTACGGCCGCAGTTACCTCCTTGTGTGCGGAGTTTGCTCTCTATCGGGCATGCTGCCCGGCCCAAAACGCCCTGAGACGCCCGGTCGCGCGCTACTGCCTGGGGATGAGGGCCCAGGTCAGCCACAGGCCGGCCAGGGCCTGGAGGACGGCGACCACCAGGGTGGCCACGATCGCGACCGAGGCGTGCGGCGGCAGCCCGGCCAGCGCCGCCACCGCTCGCGCCGTCGCCCGGACCGGGGCGCCATGCAGAGCCTGCCAGCCGAGCGGGATGGCCCAGCCGATCGCGGCCACCAGCGCCGCGGCAGGCAGCGCGACCCGCAGCCGCCAGCGGCCGTAACGGGCCGCGGCCCCGCCCGCCAGGCCGGCTGCGAACGGCAGGAACCACCAGCCCGCCGCGGCCCCCAGCGCGATGAGGACCGCCGCGGCCAGGCTGCCCAGCAGCCACAGCAGCCCCGGGCCCCGGTGCCCGGGGACCCACGAGGGATAGTGCGGGGCAGGCGGCCCCACGGGGGCGGGCGGCGGGGCGCCCAGGCGCCCGAGCCGGTACGCGCCCCGCTTGCCCAGCCGGTTCAGGTCAGACACGGCCACCCGCCCGGCGGGCCGAGACGAGCTGGCCCCGCTGGGCAGCCCACCCGAAGATGAGCCCCCCAGCCGGGCGGCCGCGCGGGACTCATGGGCGCAGGCTCCACCGGATCACCCCCGGCGCCGATCCAGCCGGCGGCATCGGCAGGTAGCGCCCATTCCACCAGTCAGCCACTAGATCCTCATACCACCGTGAGGCCGGGTTCTCACTCTGGCCGCCGGGGTAAATGCCCTGCCCGGTCCCCGCGCCGGGGCCGGTCCAGTGCACGATCATCCGCCAGCTGGGCCCTTGGCGGGCCACCAGTCCCCCGTCGGCGGCGTCCACGGTCCACGGATCCCCGCCCGCCGCGCGGGGACCGTAGCCGAGCGCGTCCGCCTGGGTCAGCGACGGGAACTGCCGGCTGTGCAGCCGGCCCCAGGCCCACTGGGACGGGGTTCCGCCCAGCCGGGCCGACAGGTGGGCCACGGCCGTGGCGAACGCGGCCCGCATCACCTGCGGGGCGGTGCGCCGCGGCCCGCCCGGCGCGGTGAACCCGGCGTTGCCCGGGTCGCTGAGGGTCCAGGTCTCCAGCACCTCGTTCAGGCTCGCCTGGTCCGGGGAGACCTTCAGCCCGCCCGGGTCCCGGTGCACCGGAACCGCCGCGGTGCGCCACCACGGCTGGAAGACCGCGGCCAGGTAGTCGCTCCAGAATGTCCACCACACCGACGCGGCCGCGGAACTGGCGGCCATCGCGCTGTCCCAGCGTTCCAGCAGCCCGGCGGCCTGCTGCTGCAACGCGGTCAGCCGCGCCCCGGGCTGGCGCAGCGCCCCGAGCAGCCTGGGCAGGACGCGCCGGGCCAGCGGGTCGGCCAGGCTGGTCTGCACGGCCGCGAACGACGCCGGGGTCATCCCGCGGCGGCCGGTCAGCGCGGCGTAGATCTGCCCGGCCCGGTACCCCGGGTCGAAGAAGTCGGCGGTGGTCCCGATGTAGTACGGGTAGGACGGCCCGACCGGGCGCTGGTTCGCGGTGGCCAGCACGTGCCCGGGCGGGTCATACGCCTGCGGGACAGCCTGGTACGGGATCACCCCCGCCACGTCGTCCGCGCCGGTGCCCGGCATCGGCAGCCAGGGCTGGCCGTGCCGGACCACCGGGTAGTACCCGGCCGAGATCGCGCCGATGTTGCCCCGGTCGTCGGCGTACACGAAGTTCTGGGCGGGCGCCCGCCAGTTCGCCAGCGCCGCGTGGAACTGGGTCCAGTCGCGCGCGGTGTTCACGGCCAGCAGCACGGCCATATCGGGTGACGGGACGTTGCCCATCCAGTCCACCGACGTGGTCTGCCCGGCCTGGGTCATGATCGGCCCGTGCACCGTGAGGTGCACCGTCAGCCTTTGCGTGGCGGCGCCCCGGACCGCGATCGTGTAGGGCACCTGCCGCATCCGCCGCCACGCGCCGTCCCAGAAGTACTGCCCGGGCCGGGACGTGCTGGTCCGCTCGGTGTAGAACAGCGTGGCCTGGTTCTGCGTGTCGGTGAGGGACCAGGCGATGTGCTGGTTATGGCCGAGGAGAATGCCGGGCAGGCCCGGGACGCTGACCCCGCTGACCGCGTACCCCGGGGCGGACAGCGCGACCTGATACCAGATCGACGGGATGGTCTGCGGCAGGTGCGGGTCCCCGGCCAGCATGGACCGGCCGCCCGCCACCGCGGGGCCGTTGGCCGCCCACGCGTTGCTGTCCGGGTAGGTGTGGATCTGACCGGCGGGCAGGGCGTTCACCTGGGCGAGCAGCGCGGACGCCGCGGCCGCCTGGGCCGCGGGCACAGGATTGGCGGGCACAGGATTGGCGAGCACGGAGGCGGATCCGCTGGGCGGGACGCCGGCGGACCGGCTGGCCGGGGCGCCGGCGGCGCTCACCGCGGCGGTGGTGCGGCTGGGTGAGGGGGTACGGCGGGTGGTTTTCGTTGCGGAAGATTGTGAACTTGACGTGCCGGGCTGGAGCGGGGCCAGGCCGGCGTTCCGGTAGGGGCCCGGATCGTACGGGTGCTGCTGGTTCGGCGGCAGGACCGGGAACCAGGCCATGGTCCGCTTGGCGCCGAGCGCGCGCTCCAGCAGCGCGTAGTCCAGCGGGGTGGTGGTGAAGTCCAGCTGCTGGGTCAGGTCGCCCTGGACGACCAGGCTGTCCACCGGCGTCCAGTCGCCCGGGTACACGCCGGCCAGCGAGAACAGGGCGGGCCACTGCCGGTCGCCCCGGAGCTGGGCCAGGTCGTCGTTCACGCCCCGCGTGTAGGCGAGCAGGGCCCGCGCGGCGGGGCTGGACCGCGGCATCTGGGCCCATTCCTGCTCCGCGGTGCGCACCAGGCCGAGACGCAGCTCGAAGCGGTCCGAGCTCACCGCGGCCGGGCCCGCGAGCTGGGCCAGCCGGCCCTCGCCGAGCCGCCGTTCCAGGTCCATCTGGGCCAGCCGGAACCGGGCCTGCACGTACCCGAGGGCCAGGAACACGTCGTGCTGGCTGGCCGCCCGGACTGAGGGCACGCCGTGGCTGGTGAACGACACCTGGACCGGGTGGTCCAGGCCCGGCAGCCGCACCACCTGCGAATGCGGCAGCTCGCCGCCGCTGGCCGAGGTCCAGACCCCGCGGCCGGGGTCCAGGGCCGGGCCCAGCGCGGGGACCGTGCCGTAGCCGAGGGCCAGCACGCTGAGCAGGGCAGCGCACGCCAGCAGCGGGATCGCCACGCGGAGCACCCGCCACGCGATCCTGGAGCGACGGTGTTCCAGGGTCATCCGATCACCGCTACCGGGACTCGATCATGGGCGGCCTACCCGTGAGTAGCCTCGCCTCACCATAGAGCCGGGTGGCGGTCCCGCCACGGCCGGGCCTCCTCCAGCTGGGCCGACAGGGAGATCAGCGTGCCTTCGTCCCCCATCCGCCCGGCCAGCATCACGCCGATCGGCAGCCCGGCCTCGTTCCAGTACAGCGGCAGGCTCACGGCCGGCTGCCCGGACACGTTGAACAGCGCGGTGAACGGGGTGAACGCCTTCTGCCGCTCGAAGTTCTCGGGCGGCGGCACCTCCTCGAAGTAACCGACCGGCACCGGCGGGGACGCGAGCGTCGGCATCAGCACCGCGTCATAGCGGTTCAGCACGGCGAGCGCCTGCCGCACCACCAGCTGGAGGTACGCCTGGGCGAAGACCAGGTCGCTGGCCCGGATCTCCCGGCCCCGCTCGCGCATGTACGCGGTGAACGGCAGCAGGCGGTCCTCGCGGGCCGGATCGACCGGGGCCAGGGTGGCCATTGCGTACCAGACCGTCTCGAACGAGGGCACCGCGTCCGGGCCGAACGGCATGGCCAGGTCCTCGACCTCATGCCCCAGGCTGGCCAGCAGCGCGCTGGCGTCCTCGTACGCGGCCACGCAGTCCGGGTGCACCGTGGCGCCCTCGATCGGGTGCTGCAGGGTCCGGCCGATGCGCAGCCGCCCGGGCGGGCGCGAGGCGCAGCCCAGGAAAGTCTGCCCGGCCGGGAGCGGCGGCTGGGTGTACATGTCACCCGGCTGGTTGCCGGTCATCACGTCCAGCAGCAGCGCCGCGTCGGCCACCGACCGGGCCAGCGGGCCCTCAGTGCCCAGCCCGGCCAGGTCCGGGACCAGCGGCGCGTTGGAGATCCGGCCCCGGGATGGTTTCAGCCCGAACAGGCCGCAGACGCTGGACGGGATCCGGATCGATCCCCCGCCGTCACTGCCCTGGGCCGCCGGGGCCAGGCCCGCCGCCACCGCGGCCGCCGCGCCGCCGCTCGACCCGCCCGCGGACCGGCTCAGGTCCCAGGGCGTCCGGGCCGGCGGGCCCACCGCGGTCTCGGTGTAGCAGGGCAGGCCGAACTCGGGCGTGGCCGTCTTCCCCGTCATCACCGCGCCGGCGGCCCGCAGTGCCGCGGCGACGTGATCGTCTGTGGCCGGGACGTTGTCGGCGAAGACGGCGGAGCCGAGGGTCTGGCGGACCCCGGCCACCATGTTCAGGTCCTTGACCGGAATAGGGATCCCGGTCAGCGGGGGGAGCCCACCGGGATCCGGGGCCTGGCTCACCGCCTTCTCGGCGTCGGCGGCCTGGCCCGTGGCCAGCTCCGCGGTGACCGTGAAGAACGCGCCCACGTCCGCGTTCATCCGCTCGGTGCGTTCGAGGTAGTGGGCGGTTACCTGCACCGGGGACAGCTCACCCCGGCGGATCGCGGCGGCCAGCTCGGTCACGGTCAGATCATGGATGTCGGTCACGATTTCGCACCGTAGTCTCCCGTTTTGCCCGGGTCCAGACGCCGGGTCCGGCGCATTCACGGTGTGTCACGTGATGTTCCCGGACAGCTACGCAATGCATCGGTTACGCTCGGACCCGTGGATCGCATGACGCGGCCGGGCACGTCCGGGGCTGCGCCAGGGCCCGTCGGCCCCGGTGACCCGGGGACCGCCGCTGCCGGTCAGCAGGCCGGCGCCACGGTTCCGGACCCGCCTGAGACGCTGGTTCGGCCAGACACGCTGGATCGGGCAGAGACGGTAGATCCGCCGGACGCCCTGGGGGCGGCCGATCCGGCCGAGGGGGCGGACGCTCCAGCCGGCCAGGATGAGCCGGACGCCCCCGGGCCCGCCGACGGCTCCGACGGCTCCGACGGCTCCGACGGCGGCATCGTCACCGCGGGTGACCGGCATCCGGGCCATGAGCATCCGCTCTCCAGTTTCGCGGCCGATCCCCGGATGCCGATCTGGATCCGCCGCGCGGTCATGGCCGCCGCGGCCGGCATCGTGGTCGGCATCTTCCTGGACTGGCGCTTCGGCCTGACCGCCGCGGCCGTCATCGCGATCCTGGACACCGTCCATAGGTCGCGGACCACCGCGGTGATCCCCGCCGCGGTCCGGGTCACATCCGCGCAGCGGCGCACCCGGCGGCGGCTGTTCTTGGCGCGCCGGTCCGGCTACCTGACCCTGAACGCCCGGGCCGTCCCCGGCACCAACTGCATCATCGATCATCTGGTCGTCGGGCCGGCCGGGGTGTTCGCGGTGGACTCCGAGCGGTGGGACCGCCGGCTGCCGCTCCGCGCCAGCCAGGGCGGCCATCTCTACCACGGCCCGTACAGCCAGACCAGCCGGCTGAAGCACGCCCAGCTGGAAGCGGCCATGGCCGGGCGGCTGATCAGCGAGAGCCTGGGGCGCAAGCAGCGGATCCGCCCGGCCATGGTGATCTACGGGCCCACCGTGCCGTGGACCGTGGCCCGGATCAGCGGCGTGGACGTGTTCAGCGGGCGGCGGCTCCGCAAGTACCTGCGGGCCCAGTCGCGGGCCCGGCGTGAGCAGCGGCTGACCCACGAGGAGATCGAGCGCGTCCACGCGGCCGCCGAGACCGCCCTGCCGCCCCGCTGAGCCCCGTCGCGGCGGCGGGCTCCGCCCCCACCGGGCGTCAACGTGGTGCATTCTGCGCCGCCGGCGGCGCAGGATGCACCACGATCATGGAGCGCTCCGCTGACTGCCGCGCGCCGCACCGCGGACGCGCCGCCGGTACGCTGAAGGTTCCACACCCTTGAGGGGAGCAGGTCATGCCACCGCTTCGGTCCCGGACGGTCACCCACGGCAGGAACATGGTCGGGGCCCGCGCGCTCATGCGCGCGAGCGGGGTAGCGGGCGAGGACATCGGCAAGCCGATCGTGGCCGTGGCCAACAGCTTCACCGAGTTCGTCCCGGGCCACGTGCACCTGCGCGAGGTCGGCCAGGTGGTCTCGGACGCGGTGAAGGCGGCCGGCGCGGTCCCCCGGGAGTTCAACACGATCGCGGTGGACGACGGGATCGCCATGGGCCACGGCGGGATGCTCTACTCCCTGCCCAGCCGGGAGCTCATCGCCGACTCGGTCGAGTACATGGTCAACGCGCACTGCGCGGACGCCCTGGTCTGCATCTCCAACTGCGACAAGATCACGCCCGGCATGCTGATGGCCGCGCTGCGGCTGAACATCCCCACCGTCTTCGTGTCCGGCGGCCCGATGGAGGCCGGGCGGGCCCGGCCGGGCGAGGTGACCGCCTCCGGTGAACCGCGCAAGCTGGACCTGATCAACCCCATGGTCGCCGCGGCCGACCCGAGCGTGTCCGACGAGGAGCTCGCCGAGATGGAGGAGGCCGCCTGCCCGACCTGCGGCTCCTGCTCCGGGATGTTCACCGCGAACTCGATGAACTGCCTGACCGAGGCGATGGGCCTGGCCCTGCCGGGCAACGGCACCACGCTGGCCACGCACGCCGCGCGGCGCGGGCTGTTCGAGCGGGCCGGGGCCCTCGTGGTCGACCTGGCCAATCGGTACTACGGCGAGGACGACGAGTCCGTGCTGCCGCGGTCGATCGCCGGCCGGGACGCGTTCGAGAACGCGATGGCGCTGGACGTGGCCATGGGCGGGTCGACCAATACGATCCTGCACCTGCTGGCGGCGGCCCACGAGGCGCGGGTCGGCTTCGGGCTGAAGGAGATCGACGAGCTGTCCCGCCGGGTGCCGTGCCTGTGCAAGGTGGCGCCCAGCAGCGAGCGCTACCACGTCGAGGATGTGCACCGTGCGGGCGGCATCCCGGGCATCCTGGGTGAGCTGAACCGCGCCGGCCTGCTCAACACCGGGGTGCACACCGTGCACAGCTCCTCGCTCGGGGAGTTCCTGGACACCTGGGACCTGCGCTCCCCGTCGGTCACCGAGGAAGCGGTCGAACTGTTCCACGCGGCGCCCGGCGGCGTCCGCACGATCAGGCCCTTCTCCCAGGATGCGCGCTGGACCAGCCTCGATGAGGACCGGGAGAGCGGCTGCATCCGGGATCTGAAGCACGCCTACACCAAGGACGGCGGCCTGGCCGTGCTGTACGGCAACCTGGCCCCCGAGGGCGCGATCGTGAAGACGGCCGGCGTCCCCGAGGAACTGTGGCGCTTCTCCGGCCCGGCCAAGGTGTTCGAGAGCCAGGAGGCGGCGGTCGACGGCATCCTGGGCGGCACAGTCGAGGCGGGCGACGTGGTCCTCATCCGGTACGAGGGCCCCAGCGGCGGCCCCGGCATGCAGGAGATGCTGTACCCGACCAGCTTCCTCAAGGGCAAGGGGCTGGGGCGGGCCTGCGCCCTGGTCACCGACGGCCGGTTCTCCGGCGGCACCTCCGGGCTGTCCATCTGCCACGCCGCGCCGGAGGCCGCGGCGGGCGGGATCATCGCGCTGGCCGAGGACGGCGACATGGTCGAGATCGACATCCCGGCCCGGTCGCTGGAACTGGCCGTCCCCGACGCGGACCTGGCGGCCCGCCGGGAGCGGATCCTCGATGCGCTGGGCGGCTACCGGCCCGCGAACCGGGATCGCACGGTCAGCGAGGCGCTGCGGGTCTACGCGGCGCTGGCCACCTCCGCGTCCACCGGCGCGGTGCGGGACATCAGCCGCCTCGGGTCGGCTGGCCCCCTCACCCCCGGCTCTGGCCAGTGACCGCTCGGGTCCGGCCCTAGTGGCCGCAGCACGGGACTGGGTTGACGGGGCGCGCCCGCGTACTCTCCCCGCGGCGGTCGTCCCGGTCGTGGTGGGGTCAGGAGTCGCGTTCGGCTACGGCCACTTCTCGCTGTGGCGGGGCGTCCTGGCGCTGATCGTCGCGCTGGCCCTGCAGGTCGGGGTCAACTACGCCAACGACTACAGCGACGGCATCCGCGGCACCGACGAGGTCCGGGTCGGCCCGGTCCGGCTCGTGGCCGCCGGGGTGGCGCCGCCCCGGCAGGTCCGGGACGCCGCCCTCGGCTGCTTCGCGGTGGCCTGCGTGGCCGGGGCCGTCCTGGCCGCGGTGACCTCCTGGTGGCTGATCCTGCTGGGCGCGCTGGCGGTCGCCGCGGCCTGGACCTACACCGGCGGCCGCCACCCGTACGGGTATCACGGCCTGGGCGAGATCGCGGTGTTCGCGTTCTTCGGGCTGGCCGCGGTGGCCGGGACCGCGTTCGTGGAGATGAACTCGCTGCCCTGGCTGGCGCTGGCCGCGTCACTGCCAGTGGGGTTGCTGGCCTGCGCGCTGCTGGTGATCAACAACCTCCGCGACATCCCCTC
>JAOPYP010000054.1 GCA_025964635.1 Actinomycetes bacterium
ACGCCCAGCTCATCGCCCGGATCGGCGGCGGCCTGCTGGTCCTGGTCGGCGTCCTGGAGGTCAGCGGCGCGTGGAACGCCGCCCTCCTCTGGCTCAAGCTTCACTGGCTGGGCAGCTACACCAGCCCCCTCTAACCAGCGCGGAGTTGACCGCCCGCGCTCTTTCCGGGTCCCGTCCACGCCGCGCCCCGCAGAACCCACTCCCCAGCGGCCCATGTGGCCGCTGTTATCCCTGTGGCTCCGGCCGGGTGCCGCCTGAACATGATCAGCCGATTGGTGTCGCCCCGGGGACACCATTCGGTTGATCACGCCGGGACCGGGCTCACTGGCTCGTCGCAGGAGACGCGCATCAGGGCCGCAGCGAGCGCGCCCAGGGCGGGACAGGCCGCACAGGCGCCCGGCCGCGGGCCAGGGCTGCGGGTTACGGCCCCGGATTAAAGCTGCGGACGGGGCGGCAGCGGCGGCTTCGCCTTGGACGGGCGGTCGGAGACGTCCGGCGGTCCGGCCGGCGGCCGGGACTCCACCGCTTCCATGGCCAGCCGCACCGCGGTCTCCAGCTGCACGTCCCGGCCCTCGGCCCAGTCCTGGGGGGAGATGAGCACCTCGACGTCGGGGTCCACGCCGTGGTTCTCCAGCTCCCAGCCGAAGCCCTCCAGCCAGATGGCGTAGCGGGGCACCGTCATCGCGGTGCCGTCCACCAGGACGAACGGCGCGTTGATGCCGATCACCCCGCCCCAGGTGCGGGCGCCCACCACCGGGCCGAGGCCGAGGATGCGGATGGCGGCGGTCACGATGTCGCCGTCCGAGCCGGCGTTCTCGTCGGCCAGCGCCACGATCGGCCCGCGCGGCGCGTCCCGCGGGTAGGTGGACGGGGTCATCCAGCGCGGGATGTCCCAGCCGATGATCCGGCGGGCCAGCTTCTCGATCACCAGCTCGGACACGTGCCCGCCCCGGTTGGACCGGACGTCCACGACCAGCGCGTCCTGGGCCATCTCCACCCGCAGATCCCGGTGGAAGTGGGCCCACCCCTCCCCCATCATGTCCGGGATGTGCAGGTACCCGGCGCGGCCGCCGGTCAGCTCGCGGACCCGCTGCCGCTTCCCCGCCACCCAGTCCTGGTAACGCAGCCGCCGGTCACTGGCCAGCGGGGTCACCGCGAACCGCCGCGGCAGCTCACCGTCCCGGGCCACGGTGAGCTCCACCGGGCGGCCCGCGGTGCCGACCAGCAGCGGACCCGGCCCGAGATCGGCGTCCACCGGCCGGCCGTCCACGGACACCAGCACGTCGCCCGGCTGGACCGTGACCCCCGGGGCAGCCAGCGGAGCGCGCGCCCGCGGGTCGGAGGACTCGCCGGGCAGGACCCGGTCGATTCGCCAGCGTCCGTCGGGGCCCCGGGACAGATCCGCGCCGAGCAGGCCCACCTGGCCCTTGCCGCCGCTGCCCGGGGTGGCCCGGGGCCGGATGTAGGCGTGGGAGGTACCCAGCTCGCCGACGATCTCCCACAGCAGGTCGGCGAACTCCGACGGGGTGCCGATCCGGTCCAGCACCGGCCGGTATGACTCCAGGACGCCCGGCCAGTCCACCCCGGCCATGTCGGGAACCCAGAAGTCGTGCTGCATGAACCGGCCGACCTCCGTGAACGAGTGCTGCCACAGCGCCACCGGGTCGGCCATGAACCGGGCCCGGGACAGGTCCACCTGCACGCTGTCCGCCCCGTCCGGATCGGCCTTCCGCTGGGACGGGACCACCCGCAGCTCACTGCCGTCGCGGACCACCAGCCACTCACCGTCGCCGCTGGGCACGAACCAGTCCAGCCCGCTGACCAGCTCCGTGGTCTTGCGGCGGGCCAGGTCGAAGCGTTCCAGGGCGGACCGGGGCCGCTTGGCGTCCGGGACGGCGGCCCCCTCGCCGAGCACCCCGATGACCGGTTCCTTGAGCCAGGCGAACCCACCGGTCACCGCGTGCAGCGACGCGTAGCGCGACTCGGGCACCGGCAGGCTGACCACCCGGGTGGGCAGGCCGTCCACGTCCACCCGCACGGGCGGCGGTGCGTCGTCATCGCCGTCCGGCTGGGCGCCGGCGGGGGTGTCCTGGGCGACGATCTCGCCCTCCGCCGCCTCCCCCGCCCTGGCGCTGCCGCCGGCCTCGTCCTTATCCCCGTTCTTGTCCTCGTTCTTGTCGGGGCCGTTCCCGACCGGCCGGCCCTGGGGCAGCGGCGCGAACGGGGACGGCGTGTCCGCGGCCAGCGGCACCAGGTACGGCCGGGACCCGAAGGGAAACGAGAGATCGAAGAAGTGCGCGTCGTACACCGGGTCGAAGATCCGTGCGGACAGGAACGCCAGGTACTTCCCGTCCGCGGTGAACACCGGCTCGGAGTCGACGAAGCGGCCGTCGGTCACGTCGGAGATCTCGTCGTCGGCCAGCCGGGCCAGCCGGATCCGGCTGAGCGGCTGACGGCCCGGGTGTGCCCACGCCAGCCAGGCCGAGTCCGGGGAGTAGGCCAGCCCGGACACGGCCCCGTCCGGGGACTGGGCCAGCTGCCGCACCGCGCCGGAGGCGATGTCCACCACCACCAGCCGCCCGTCCCGGGCGGCCACCGCGACCGTGGACCCATCCGGGGCGGCGGCCAGCTCGTTGACCAGACCCAGCTCCCCCGCGGCGAGCAGGCGCGTGGTGCTGGCGGCCTCCCCCGTGGCGCCGGCCGCGGACACCTCCGGGCCTTCAGCCGGGCCGACCTCGAGGCCGTCCACGCCGCCGGCGTCGCTGACCCACACGACCTGGCCGTCGCGGCCCAGCACCCGGGGCATCCGGGCCCGCACGTCCGGGTCCACGGCCAGCGCCCGGGCCGGGCCGTCGCGGTGGGTGAGCCAGTGCACCGTGCCCCGGACCTCGATCACGCTGGCCAGGCCGGTGTAATCACAGGACAGGTCGCCCAGGTGATCTGCGGCTGAGATCAGGCGCGGGGCCAGCGTGGTGGACGCCGATCCAAGGCTGATGCTCAGCGGCCGGGGCTCGCTGTCCGGCGCGAGGCCGTCCAGCAGCCACAGCTCACCGCGGCACTGGTAGATCACCCGGGTGCCGTCCGTGCCGGCCTGGCGGGCGTACTCGCCGTCGTGGTCGGTGTGCCGGAGCAGGTCCGAACCGTCCAGCAGGCACGAGTACACGTTGCCCGTGCCCTCGTGGTCGGACAGGAACGCCAGCCGGTCACCGACCAGCATGGGGCTGGAGAACTGGCCGGTCAGGCTGGCCAGGATGCGCTGGAACGGGGCCCCGTCCGCCGAGGTCCACAGCCGTCCCGCGGTACCGCCCCGGTACCGCTTCCAGAACGCGGGGTCACGCCCCCAGCTGCCGTTCAGCAGCGCCCGGGCCGTCTCCTCCAGGGCCACGTCCGCGACCGGGCCGAACGGCAGCCGCTGGGGCGCGCCGCCGTCGACCGGGACCGTGTAGGCCCAGCCCTGCCGCTCGAAGGCCTGGCCGCTCGCGCTCAGCGCGAGCACCCCGCCGTCCCGGGTCCAGCCGCACACCTTGGCGGCCTGGTCACTCCAGTAGGTAAGACGCCGGGCCCGCTCCCCGTCCACCCCGGCCAGGTAGACCTCAGCCGGGCCGTCGCGCCAGCTGGTCCAGGCCACCCATTGCCCATCGCGGGAAAACCGCGGGTTCGCGGCCTCGGCCCGGTCCGCGGACAGCCGCCACGCCCGCCCGCCGTCCAGCGGCGCCAGCCATACATCGTCCTCAGCCACGAAAGCGAGCAGGTCACCGTGAATATGCGGAAAGCGGAGGTACCCGGCTGACGTCATCGCATCATCGTAGGACTGGCCCGCACCGGGCCAGCGCCCGGCCAGCCGGTACCGAGCCGCCCCCGGCTGGGTAGCCGCCCGCGCCCGGCGGCAGCGCGCGAGGCCGCCGGCCACCCGCGGACATTCCCCTTATTCACTACGCAAATTAGTAGTTCGGCACGCCTATTAACCGGCGGACCCGGGGCCGGTCCGGGCTTACCCGGAATGACTTGTCGATAGCATGCGCGGATGCCACAATTCAGGGCGTGGCGATTACACCGGGCCGGGGCATTCCGGAGGAGGAACCGGCGCAAAACCCTGCCGCGGGCATATCCGGCCCGGGCCGGCGCGACCTCACCGCCGCGGACCCGGGCCAGTCCCCGGCGGATTTTCCAGGCTTACTTCCTGCTCAGCCACGAACCGTCGGACAGCAGACGGCCCGCCAGCGGGCCCCGGGACACCACGCCGCCAGCCCGGGCACCGATCCTGCGACCGCCCCCTCCCCGGCCGGAAAACAATGCCCCGAATTCGCTGGCCAGCCGGCCGCACCGGATTACACAATCCTGAAACAAACGCTCGCGGACGCCGGCCCGGCCGCCGATAGGGAGATGGCTTATTTCTATAGCCTTCTGTTCACGGCCAACCCGGAACTGCGCGCCATGTTCCCGCTGGCCATGGACGGGCAGCGGAGGGCGCTCAGCGCCGCGCTGGCCCGGTGCGCCTGGAGCATGGACAATCCGCAGTCGCTGCACGAGTACCTGGCCCAGCTCGGCCGGGACCACCGGAAGTACGGCGTCCAGGAACAGCACTACCAGGTCTTCGGCGGGACGCTGGCCAGTGCGCTTCGCCTTATCAACGGGTCATCCTGGGACCAGGAGACCGCGGCCGCCTGGCACACCGCGATCAGCCACATCTGCTCGGTGATGGCCGCGGCGGCCCAGGACGCGGCGGCCGAACCGCCGTGGTGGGCCGCGGAGGTGATCCGCCACGAACGGCGCTGCCGCGATCTGGCCGTGCTCACCCTCCGGCCCGGCGAGCCCTTTCCTTACCAGCCCGGCCAATACCTGAGCGTCCAGGTCCTCCAGTGGCCACGGGTCTGGCGGAACTACTCCATCGCCAACGCACCGCGGGCCGACGGCACCCTGGACCTGCATATCCGCGCCATTCCCGGCGGGCAGGTCAGCACGAGCCTGGTCCAGGACACGCGGGCCGGCGACACGGTCCTGCTCGGCCCCGCACGCGGCACCATGGTCGCGGACCACAGCTCGGCCCGCGACATCCTGTGCATCGCGGGGGGCACCGGCTTCGCGCCGATCAAGGCGGTCATCGAAGGGCTGGCCGCCCAGCCGGGCCGCCGGGCCGCCCGCCGGATCCGCCTCTTCGTCGGGGCGCGGCGCCGGCCGGACCTCTACGACCTGCCTGAGCTGGCCCGGCTCCAGTCGCAGTGCGCGCAGCTGGAAGTGATCACCGCCCTGTCCGACGACCCAGGCGCCCGCGGCCCGCACGGCCTGCTGCACACCGTGGTGCGTCAGCAGGCCAGCTGGCAGGACTGTGACGTGTTCGTCAGCGGGCCGCCCGGCATGGTCCGGGCCACCCTGCGGGTGCTGGCCCACCGGGCCTCAGACGAGCACCTGTACTGCGATCCGCACGGTGAGGCCGCGGCGCGGCGGCCCGCCTGAGCGCGCCAGGCCGGGCGCCGCCCAGACCGGCCGCCCGTCACACCGGGCGCCAGCCAGGCCTTCCGGCACTCACACCTTCCGCCACTTCGGCACCCAGGCCCCGTCCTGCACCTCGTAGTCGGCGAACAGGGCGGGTGCCTCGGCCTGCATGATCTCGGCGATCTTGCCGAACACGAGCCGGATCTCCTCCTCCGCCCCCGGATCGGTCCGGGCCTCGATCGTGTGCCGCAGCGTCCGGATGTTGGCCGTCCAGACGATGCCGGTGGCCACCCCGTCCGGCGCGAACCGCCGCATGAACGACGTCTTCTCCTTCTTCTCGTGGAACGGCACGCCCTCCTCGTCCAGCCCGAAGTGCTGCGCCATCCAGCGCTGGAACTCCTCCATCTGGCCGAGCAGTGCGGTAGCCCGCTTCAGCAGCTCCGGATCTTCCCGGGCCCAGTCCGGGAACCAGAACGGGATCTCGTCCAGCCGGACGAACCTCAGCGACTCCTGCGAGACCGCCGTCCCGGGCCGGTGCCGCACAAGTTCATGGGTGTTCCCGGAGACCACGGGTTTTCCGTTACGCCTGACGAACAGCAGGCCATTGGGAACCCGGACACAATGAATACGGCCCTCGTAGTGCTCGATACCGTCGTTATAGCCTGCCTCATTCCAGTACCGGCTCCTCACGGCGGACCTGCGGGCGTGATTGACCAGTGGCGTGAGGCGGCGCGAAATGAGGGAAACCACATAGCATGGGCGCAGATTACGGAAGCGCTGGCCGTTCGGCATGGTGCGCTGGAGGCCCGTACGGTCGTCGATCCGCACGTTCGCCGACCAGCCCGCTTTGATAGCCAGTACCTGCAGCTCGTCAGCCATCTCACGGGACGATGTATAAATAACTCGATGGTTAAACGTGCGATGTGTCGTGCCGTCGCCTTGAATCATCGCTTCGAGGAAGATCCTGATGAGGCCGGGAGTCCACTCGCCCACCATGGCAGGCACGCGCTTGTCGTAGGAATGACCGAGCCCGGCGAGAAAATCGCGGAGCGGCAGACACTGCGTGCGAACGCCGCCGCCGCCAGTCACGGGCAGATAGGCAGGCAGCCCCATGGCGCGTATCGTGTCGGCCATCTCGTCCAGAACCTGACCGCGATTCTGAGCCAGGACGATTGTGTGACCGTTGGTGCAGCCTTCCGCAAGATAGTAGCCAAGGAACTTGGCAAAAGGCTCAATGGGAAATGAGACGCCTGGATAAGAGCGCGTGGTCGGCTTGTCCCGATCCAGGCGTTGGTAAGTCCGTTGGGTCGACGGGATGGTTACGCTGTCAGGCGAGCAGCCTATCCAGCGTGCGTTTTTTTGATATTCAACCCTCTTATGCAGGATGTCCGCGGCCGTCTCCACCGCGAACTCCTGCTCTCCTCGCTTCGCCCGTTGCGTGTCAAATCTCCGGATCCACATCCGGTGATTGGGCGTCACGAGCAGATCGACCTGCTCGGACTGGACCCGGTACATCGGTCCGGCATAGTCGGCGTGGAAGACCTCAGTCGCCTTCTGATATTCCAGGTCGTGGCTGACCGGATTCAGCGTCCCGAAGACCTCGGTTCCGTCGACCTTCGGCCACGGTTTCCAGCCCTCAGCGGTCAGCACCTCGGTCTCGTCGTCATAACAGAACACCCGGCTTACGTTGTGCAGCACGAACGTAAAGCTGGCGTGCTCCAGCACCGACCCGTGCTGCTGCTTGAGGATGTTCTGCAGGTAGGCCTCGTGGTCGTTGCGGACCCGGCGGACGTTCGGGTTCAGCCCCGGCTCCCAGGCCCGGTAGCACATCTTGCCCGCGAACTCGGCCAGGTTCTGCGCGTCGCTGGCCTTCTGACCACCGGCCTGCTCACCCGAGGGCAGGTCGCCCCGGTCAAGCCGCTCCAGCCACTGCTCACCGCCCACTTCACGCAGATACGCGGCAAGCTGGTCGTAGTCGATGGCGGGCTGCGCGACGAGGAACACCTCAGGCTGGACACTTCTCATGGCTCCGCACCCTAGCGGGGCCGGCCGACATTGAGGCAGGCCCCCACCAGGATGGACAACATGGGACGGCGATGTAGAGAACGAGACGGCGGCTCCGACTGACCGATGAAGGCGCGCCAGCGGGGTGCGCGGACCGGAAGGATGTCCAGGATGAAGTACCTGATGCTGATCTACGGCAACCAGGAGAAGTGGGACTCGATCCCCGCCGACGCATGGCCCGCGGCCATCGCCCGGCAGGAGGCGTTCAACAACAAGTACGTCGGCACCGGCGAGCTGATCGGTGCGTACGGCCTGGCTGACGCGGTGAACGCGAGGCTGATCCGGCGGCAGGACGGCGCGCCCGCCGTGACCGACGGGCCGTACCTGGAGACCAAGGAGTACATCGCCAGCTTCTACCTGCTGGACTGCGAGAACGCCGAGCGGGCCGAGCAGATCGCGGCGGACATGCCGTGGGCCGATGAGGAGCCGGTCGAGGTCTGGCCGATCCTGCACGAGTCGCCCACGAACCCCTGACGGCGCCCCGGCCGGAGCCCTGATGACCGCCGACCGTGACCCCGGGGACCTGCTGCGCGAGCTGGCGCCGCAGGTCCTCGGGGCGCTGCTGCGACGGTTCGGGCACTTCGACCTGTGCGAGGACGCGACCCAGGAGGCCCTGCTGGCCGCCGCGCTGCAGTGGCCGCGCGAGGGGACCCCGGACAACCCGCGGGGCTGGCTGATCACCGTCGCGGCCCGGCGGCTGATGGACGCCGCGCGCAGCGAGCAGTCCCGGCGCCGCCGGGAGGACCACGTCGCGGTGGCGACCCCGCAGTCTGAGCTGCTCAGCCCGGCCGCCGACGCGGATCCGGGCCAGGACCGGGACGACTCGCTGGCCCTGCTGTTCGGCTGCTGTCACCCGGCCCTGTCCGCGCCCAGCCAGATCGCGCTGACCCTGCGCGCGGTGGGCGGCCTGACTACCGCGCAGATCGCGGCGGCGTTCCTGGTCCCCGAGGCCACTATGGCCCAGCGGATCAGCCGGGCCAAGCAGGCCATCAAGGCGAGCGAGATACCGCTGGCCGGGCCGGCCAGCCAGGCGGAGCGCGGCGACCGGCTGCGCGCGGTGCTCCACGTCCTCTACCTGATCTTCAACGAGGGGTACACGGCCGCCCAGGGCGACGAGCTGACCAGGCCGGACCTGTCCGCCGAGGCGATCCGGCTGGCCCGCTGGCTGCGCCGGCTGCTGCCCGAGGACGGCGAGGTGGCCGGGCTCCTCGCGCTGATGCTGCTGACCGAGGCCCGGCGTCCCGCGCGGACCAGCCCGGACGGGGAGCTGGTGCCGCTCGCCGAGCAGCAGCGCGGCCGCTGGGACCGGGCCCTCATCGCCGAGGGGGTGGAACTGATCACCGGGACGCTGGCCGCCGGCGGGCCGGCGGTCGGGGCCTACCAGCTGCAGGCCGCGATCGCCGCCGTGCACGACGAGGCGGCGGACGTGGACACGACCGACTGGCCGCAGATCCTGGCCCTGTACGACCTGCTGGACCGGGTCGCCCCGAACCCGGTGAGCAGCCTCAGCCGCGTGGTCGCGGTGGCCCGGGTGCACGGCCCGGCGGCCGGGCTCGGCGCGCTGGCCGGGCTGGAGTCCGACCGCCGGATGGCCGGCTACCACCGGCTGCTCGCCACCCGCGCGCACCTGCTCGGCCTGGCGGGCCAGCACGGCCCGGCCGCGGCGGCCTACCGGGACGCGGCGCGGCGGGCCACCAGCGTGCCCGAGCGCCGCTACCTCAGCCGGATGGCCGCGGACCAGGAAGCGCAGCAGGCAGGCTAGCCAGGGTCCCGGGCGGGTGTCCCCGCCCGGCCCTGCGGATCTGGCGCCGCGGGACGCTGCCCATCTGGCGCTGCGCGACGCAGCCGATCTGGCGCCGCGCGGCCCGGCCCAGGCGCCAGGAACGAGGCGCGGAACGAGTTCGCCGCCAGCTGGCGCAGGGTGTCGTCGTCAAGCCCCAGTTCCCGGGCCAGCGCCTGGAAGTTGTCGTCCACGTACCCGCCGAAATAGGCGGGGTCGTCGGAATTGATGGTGACCAGGAGGCCAGCCTCCAGCATCTCCCGGACCGGCACGTCCGCCCAGGACCGCGCGACCCGCAACCGGAGGTTGGACAGCGGGCACACGGTGAGCGGCACCTGGTCGGCCGCCAGGCGGCGCACCAGGACCGGATCCTCCAGGCAGCGCACACCATGATCGATCCGCTCCGCGCCGAGCACGTCGAGAGCCTGCCAGATGTAGCCCGGGGGACCTTCCTCGCCGGCGTGCGCCACCCGGTGCAGGCCCTCCCGGGCGGCGGCGGCGAACACGTCAGCGAACAGCTCAGGCGGGTAGCCGACCTCCGCGGAGTCGAGTCCCACGCCGATGATCTGGCCGCGGTAGTCCAGCAGCTGGTGCAGGCAGTCCAGGGCGCCGGCCGGGCCGGAGTCCCGCAGGAAGCAGGCGATCAGCCCGGTGGAGACGCCGAACCGCTCGCCGCCCGCCGCCAGCCCCTCGCCGAGCCCGCGCATCACCTCGGCCAGCGGGACACCCCGGGCCAGGTGGGCCTGCGGGTCGAAGAAGATCTCCGCGTGCCGGACCCCCTGCGCCGCGGCACGGCCCAGGTACGCCTGGGCCAGGTCCGCGAAGTCGCCGGCGCGGCGGAGCACCGCCATGGTCGCGTAGTAGAGGTCGAGGAATGACCGGAGCGAGGTGAAGGCGTACGCCGCGGCCAGCTCCGCCGGGCCGGCGTAGGGCAGCGGCACGCCGTTGCGCTCAGCCAGCCGGAAGGCCAGGCCCGGTTCGAGCGTGCCCTCGATGTGCAGGTGGAGTTCGGCCTTGGGCACGGGGGCAGCGGGCAGCGGGGCGCGGGTCATGCCGGCGGCCGGCCAGCCGTAGCCGCAGCACGGGTTGCCGGAGCACCGCTTGCCGGAACACGGCTTGCCGAGACACGGGCCCGGCAGAGCTGGAGCAGGTTGGCGATGACCTGGTGGCCCGACCGGCCCGAGGCGGACAGGATCGACTCCGGGTGGAACTGCACCCCCCACCGGCCCGCCTGCGCGTCCTCGATGGCCATGACCACCCCGTCGGGGGTGACGGCGGTCACCCCGAAGCCCCCCTTCACCTGCTCGGGCACGGCGTGCAGGGAGTGGTACCGGCCTGCGGTGAATTCCCCGGGCAGCCCGTCCAGCAGCCCGCCAGGCTCCCCGGTGGTGCGCAGGACCCGGCCCGGCTTGCCGTGCACGGGCTCGGCGAGCAGGCCCAGCTCACCCCCCGCGTGCTCCACCATGGCCTGCAGCCCGAGGCAGACGCCGAACACCGGCAGCCCCCGCGCGTCCAGCTCGGCGAGCAGGGCGTCGCAGCCGAAATCGGACGGCTGCCCCGGGCCGGGCGACAGCACCACCAGGTCGGGCCGGTAATCGTCGAGCGCGGCCGGCGGGAACCCCGCCCGCAGCGTCATCACCTCGGCGCCCTCCTGCCGAAAGTAACTGGCCAGCGTGTGCACGAACGAGTCCTGGTGATCGACCAGCAGGATCCTCAGGCCCGAGCCGGGCCGCCCGGCCCCGTCCGGCCCGGCCGCCTGGGCCGCCGCGCGGACCGGGCGCGCCGGATCGGCCGGCTCCGCCGCGTCCCCGGCCCGGATGACCGCCTGGGCCTGGGCGAGCGTCTCCAGCAGGGCCCGCGACTTCAGGTGGGTTTCCTGCTCCTCGGCCTCCGGGTCGCACTCGAACAGGAGCGTCGCGCCGGCCCGGACCGCCGCCACGCCGTCGCGGATGTGGGCGGTGCGCAGCGTGAGGCCGGTGTTCATGCTGCCGTCGAAGCCGATCACCCCGACCGCCCCGCCATACCAGCAGCGCGGGGCGTCCTCGTGGTCCTCGATGAACTGCATGGCCCAGGTCTTGGGCGCCCCGGTCACCGTGACCGCCCACATGTGCGACAGGAACGCGTCCAGCGCGTCCAGCCCGGGCCGCAGCCGGCCCTCGATGTGGTCCACGGTGTGGATCAGGCGGCTGTACATCTCGATCTGGCGGCGGCCGATGACGGTCACGCTGCCCGGCACGCAGACCCGCGACTTGTCGTTGCGGTCCACGTCGGTGCACATGGTCAGCTCGGACTCTTCCTTGGCCGAGTTGAGCAGGGTGCGGATATTCTCGGCATCGCCCAGGGGGTCGGCGCCCCGCCGGATGGTGCCGGAGATCGGGCACGTCTCAACCCGATCCCCGCTGACCCGCACATACATCTCGGGCGAGGCGCCGACCAGGCTCTCACCTTCCCCGAGGTTGAAGAAGAACTCATACGGGGCCGGATTCACCTGCCGGAGCGTCTCGTAAAAGGCGGCCGGGGAGTCGCACCGGCCGCGGAACACGTGGCTGGGCACCACCTCGAACAGGTCGCCGCGCGCGAACCGCTCCTTGGCCTGCCGCACCACCTCCGCGAACGCGCCCGGTTCCGGATGCGCACGGAAGGCCCCGTCCGGCCCGGGATCCGCTTCTTTCTCCGCAACGGAACCGCTCGCGTGGCCGCTCACCCGGACCGGAGCGGGCGCCGTCTCCCGCGGCAGCCCTTCGGTGCTGGTCCCCCCGACCGCGAACTCGTAGCGGTAGACCACCGCCGATTCGCGCTTGCGGTCCAGCGCGTACAGCTCGTCCGGGAGGTGGAGGACCAGGTCACGCTGCTCCTCGGGGCGGTCGCGGCGGAGCCGGACCGGCTCGAACTGGAAGGCCAGGTCGTAACCGAACGCCCCGTACAGGCCGAGGTGCGGATCGTCACCCGCGAACGCGGCGATGACCTCGCGCAGTGCCGTGAACACGGTGGGGCGCCGGCTCCGGTCCTCCTCGGCGACCATCCCGGACGGCTCGGGGATGACCACCTCGATCCCGCCCGCACCGGGGCCCGCGAGTTCCGGGGAAACGGGCCGGCCGGCCCGGAGCAGGGCCCCGCCGAGCACCGGGAGCAGCACGTCGCCCCTCGGGTTCAGGGCCCGGACCGAGATCCGGCGGCCGCGGGCCACGATCTCGGCGCACGGGTCCACGTAGGCCAGGTGCCAGCGGCTGTACCGGCCCGGGTATTCCATCCCGGAGCTGAGCACCCCGCCGCGCCGCTCGTCCACGCTCTCGGTGAGCCCGGCCAGCACGGCCGGGCTGAATGGCTCGGCGGTGCGGGTGACGTGGACGCCACCGGCCGTGACGAATTCCGTCCGCTGGACTAGCTGCGGATCCACCTGGTCGCCTGCTTCCTGAGGTCTTCCGCCGGCGCCAGGCGAACGCACGAAGCGACCGCCGTTACCGGACGGTCGCTTCTGGGTGCCTGAACACGCGAAACCAGCAACCGCCTAACGGCGGCGCCACCACTGGTGGAGTGCGTTGCTGGAGCGCATGGGCGTGAGCCTATCCGGTCGGCCGGCCCTGCGCCAGCACTCACCCCTGGGCGTCCCGGGGGGGCTGGCCCGCCGGCCCGCTGGGCGCACTGTGGCTGTGGACCGCATCGCTGCTGTGCACGCCACCACCGGGCACGGGGCTGGGGTTGTGTGACGCGGCGGCGGCCGCGGCCCGGCCGGGCGCGATCTCCCGGCCCTCGGGCACGTGTTCCGGCACGGGCAGGCCGAGCAGCCGGTACACCTCCTCGCCGTCCACGGTCTCCTGCTCCACCAGCAGGTCAGACAGCCGGTCCAGGTCACCCTGATGCGTGCGGATGAGCGTGACCGCCCGCTGTTCCGCCTCGCGGAGCAGCCGCGAGACCTCCGCATCGATCACGGCCTGGGTGGATTCCGCGTACGGGCGGCTGGACATCCCGGGACCCCCGCCGCCGCCCAGGAAAACCGAGCCGCCCTCCGGGTAGCCCACCGGCCCCAGCTTGCTGGACAGACCGAACTCGCGGACCATCTTGGTGGCCAGGTCGGTGGCCGAGGCCAGGTCGTTCGCGGCGCCGGTGGAGCCCTGGCCCAGCACGACCAGCTCGGCCGCGCGCCCGCCCAGCCGGACGGCCAGCGACTCGTTCAGGTAGTCCTCCCCGTAGAGATGATGCTCGACCAGCGGCAGCTGCTCGGTCACGCCCAGCGCCTGCCCGGCGGGCAAGATGGTGACCTTGGCCACCGGGTCGGCGTGCGGGGACAGCGCCGCGACCAGGGCATGCCCGGACTCGTGGATGGCCACGGCCCGTTTCTCCTCAGGCAGCAGCAGGTTGGAGTCGGCCCGGCTGCCGAGCAGGATGCGCTCCCGGGCGTCGTTGAAGTCGGCCATCGTGATCTGGTCCCGCCCGGCCCGGACCGCGAAGATGGCCGCCTCGTTGACGAGGTTGGCCAGGTCCGCGCCGGAGAAGCCGGGCGTCCCGCGGGCCACCACGTTCAGGTCCACGTCGGGCGCCAGCTTCTTGCCCCGGCTGTGCACGGCAAGGATGGCGGCCCGCTCCGTGAGGTTCGGCAGCGGGATCGTGATCTGGCGATCGAACCGGCCCGGCCGCAGCAGCGCCGGGTCCAGGACCTCGGGCCGGTTGGTGGCCCCGAGCACCACGATGCCCTGGGTGGTGTCGAAGCCGTCCATCTCGGCCAGCAGCTGGTTGAGCGTCTGCTCCCGCTCGTCGTTGGACACGAACGCGCCGCCGCTCGCGCGGCGCTGGCCGATCGCGTCGATCTCGTCGACGAAGATGATGCAGGGCGCCCGCTTGCGGGCCTCGGCGAACAGGTCACGGACCCGGGCCGCGCCCACGCCCACGAACAGCTCCACGAAGCTGGACCCGGTGACGGAAATGAACGGCACCTCGGCCTCGCCCGCCACGGCCCGGGCCATGAGCGTCTTGCCGGTGCCGGGCGGGCCGACCATGAGCACGCCTCGGGGGGCCACCGCACCCAGGCGGCGGTAGCGCTCCGGGTGCTTCAGGAAGTCGACAATCTCGCTGATCTCCCGTTTCGCGGATTCGTAGCCCGCCACGTCGGAGAACTTGGTCTGCGGCCGCTCGGCGTCGAAAACCTTGGCCCGGGCCCGGCCCACTCCCATGATCCCGCCCAGCGGGCCGGCCGCACCGCCGGCCTGGGCCATCCGCCGGATCAGCCAGAACACGATGAAGAACGGGGCCAGCAGGATGATCCAGTAGAGCAGCTGGGTGCCGAGCCCGCTGCTCGGGGCGGCGGCGTTGATCTGCACGCCCGCCTTCTCCAGCGTGGTGGCCAGCGGGGTGCCGGCGAACGGGAGCGGGATGACCGTGGTGTAGTTCTTGCCGTCGCGCAGGGTGCCGGTGGCCGGGGCGGTGGATCCGGTGCTGTTGTCGAGCGTGAACGTCTTGACCTTGTGCGCCTGGACATCGCTGATGAACGTCGAGTAGCTCAGGTTGACCGAGGTGACCCCGCCGAACCGGGGCAGGAACAAGAAGAGCACCAGGGCCGCCAGCAGGGCGGCCGGCCACAGCCAGTGCCGCCAGCCGGGCGGCGGCGGGGGGGCCGTGGGCGTCGGCTTGTCGCCGGGAGGCGGTGGCTGCGACTGCTTGCTCATGGATCATTCATACGCGGTCATCGTCCGGTATGCGTAATCACTCCCCCTCTAACGCGACGGCACCCAGCCGGGCCCGCGCCCGCTCCCGTCCGCTCACGGTCTCGGCGGCCACGATCGCCGAGCGGCTGAGCACGGCGATGCCCGCCACCGCGAGCGCGCCGCCGGCCAGCTGGAGGCCCAGCTGCCAGGCCGAGTGGGCGAGCTGCTCATCGAATACGGTGGCCGCGATGACCACGGCGACGATCGGCGCCAGCGTGTCGAGCACCGGGAGGCTGAGCGACAGTGCCCCGGAGCTGTAGGCGCTCTGCCCCAGCAGCGCCCCCGCGATCCCGCACACCAGCAGCGCCCACGGCTCCCAGGTGGCCAGGGCGCCCACCCCGCGCATGGCCACCACATCGACGGTGGCCTTGGTCAGCGCGGCCAGCACCCCGTAGACCGAGCCCGCGGCCACGGCGAGCCAGATGACCCGGGCCTTCCCGGTGACCCGCAGCCCGGCCACGGCGGTCACCGCGCTGAGCGCCCCGGCGGCGAGGAACACCGGGGCCCATGAGGTCAGGCTGGGCGCCTTCACCCCGCCGCTGGGCGGAGCCACGCTCAGGAAGATCACGATCCCGCCCGCCACGGTCACCGCGCCGGCCTTGTCCTGCAGGGTGAGCCGGCGCCCCTGGCGGCGGGCGATGAGCGGCAGCGCGAACAGCACGTCCAGCGAGGCCAGCGGCTGGACCAGGGCCAGCGGCCCGAACGCCAGGGCGAGGGCCAGGATGAAGAACGACAGCACATCCAGGCCGATCCCGGCCAGCCACCGGGGCCTGCGGGCCAGGTCGAGCAGCAGCCGGGGATGCAGGGCCTCGTCCGCCCCGGTCGCCCGGGCCACGGTCTGCTGGACGAGCGCGGCCACACCGAAGCAGAACGCCGCCAGCAAGGCGGCGATCACGGCGATCACCGTTGTCACCAGACGTCCCCCGTTCAGCTGGCCGACCCGGACTCAGGGCGATCTCGTGCGCGGCGCCGCGTCCCCTGACGTGCGGCACCGCCCGCCCCCAGCGGCCTGCCGGCCCCTGGGCTCAGACATCCAGCCAGCGGCCTGCCGGCCCTGGGCTCAGAAATCCACCCAGATCCCGGCCCCGAGCCTGGCGGCTTTCCGATATACCCCCCGGGCCGCCGCCAGATCCTCGGCCGCCAGCCCCAGCGACTCGAACACCGTGATGTCCCGGTCGCCGGCCCGGCCCGGCGAAGACCCCGTCCCGGTGAGCAATTCCCCGATTTCCGCCCGGATATGCACAGGTGGGAGGGACTGCTCCGCGAGAGCCAGCCGCACGTCACCCGATTCCGCCAGCGCCGATTCCCGGCTGTCGGTGAACACGACGGCGGCGGCCATGGTCGCGGAGTCGAGTTCCCTGGTGTGCGGCAGGCACGCGCCGACCGCGTTGATGTGGGTGCCGTCCGCAACCCAGGCCCGCTCGAGCACCGGGGTAGCCGACGAGGTCGCGGTGACCACGATGTCGGCGCCGGCCACGGCCTCGGCGGCGGAGCCGGCGGCCCGCACGGGCACCCCCGCCGCGGCGGTGAGCTCCCCCGCCACCTGCGCCGCGCGGCCCGGGGTGCGCCCGGCGATCCGGATCCCCGCCAGTGGCCGGCCGCGGGCCGCGTAGTCCTGGGCCAGGGCGATCGCGTGCGCGCGAGCCTGCACCCCGGTGCCGATGATGGCCAGCCGGGTGGCGTCTGCCCGGGCCAGCAGGCGGGTGGCTACCACCGAGGCCGCGGCGGTGCGGATCTCGGTCAGCGCGGACGCGTTGATCAGCGCCTGCGGCTCTCCGGTCTCCGGGCTGGACAGCAGCACGACACCCTGGTGCGCGTCCTTGCCGAGGCCCGGGTTGCCGGGGAAGACGCAGATCGCCTTGAGGCTGTACGCCGCGTCCGGGTCCGGGGTGGTGCCTCTGCCGGACCGGAACGACGGCATCAGCGCCATCAGCCCCGCCGGCGGCGAGCCTCCCGGAGCAGGCGGCTGGATCATGGTCCGCAGCGGCTGGTAGACCTCGCCACGGGCCAGGGCGGCGAGCGCGCCGGCCACCAGCTCGGCGCACTCCCCGTAGGGCAGCAGCGCGCGCACGTCGCGGGCACTCAGGACGAGGAGCCTCAGGTCAGCCACGCCAGCAGACTAAGGCGTGTCCCGGCGGGCTGAGGGCCGCGGCCGGAACCAGCGCCCGGCGTCGGGGTCCTCGGGCTCCTCCCGCGGCCCGTATTGTCCCGGCCCGGCCTCCCGCGGCCCGGGGCCGGGTCCCGCGGCCGGGCCTGCGGCCCGGTGCGCTGCCACGGAGGGCGACGATGGCGGGCTGGACAGGTGCGCCATGAGCGCGGCGTCCTCGTGCATCTCCGCCTCGGTCGGCGACAGCGAGATGACCGCGGTGAGCACGAACGCGAGCAGGCTGATCCCGATGATGAGCGGCAGCAGGAACGCCTGCGCGCTGACCCCGCCGGTCATCCCGGCGAGCATCCCGGGGTTCTGCACGCCGTGCACCTGCATCGCGGCCATGCCGGTGTAGTGCATCCCGCTCACGGCCACGCCCATGATCAGGGACGCGGCGAGCGTGGACCACACCGCGGCCAGCCGGAGCGCCGCCCACAGGGCCGCCGTCCCGGCCACCACCGCGATGAGGACGGACAGGACGACCACCGTGTTGTCGTAGCGGACCGTGTCCGGCATCCGCATCGCCGCCATGCCGATGTAGTGCATGCTCGCCACGCCGCAGCCGATGATCAGCCCGCCCAGCAGCAGCGGCCACCGCCCGGCGCTGCCGAAACCGACGATGAGCAGCCCGATGCCCACCACGATCACGGCGATCAGCATGGACAGGATGGTGACCGGCACGCTGTAGGTGATGGTCTGGCCCGGGATGGTGAAGCCGAGCATGGCGATGAAGTGCATCACCCAGATCCCGGTGGTCGCGACGGACAGCGCGGCCAGCAGCAGCCAGCGGGCCCGCTGCGCGCCCTGCGAGGCGCGGGCCCGGGTGGTGCAGCGCAGGCCGAGGAAGCAGCCCAGGCTGGACATCACGTAGCCGAGCACGGGCGTGACCAGGCCGTAAGTGAAGTTGTTGACGTGCACCATCTGACCCCGACCCCCTGCGGAGAGCCTGCCCGGCTCCCGCCGCCCGTGATATGTCGGATTTAGCATGACATGAGGGTTTAACAGCCGTGACACATATCACCTCCCCGGCACAATCGATTTCACTGTGCAACCGGGAGTTCCCGGGGATCAGATGTGCATCCCGCCGTCCACCGCCAGCGCCGCGCCGGTCACGAAAGAACTGTCCGAGCTGGCCAGGTAGAGCACGGACCGGGCGATCTCCTCGGGGCAGGCGTGCCGGGCCAGCGGGATCCTGGCCTCGAAGATGCGCGCGGCGACGTCGGGCGGGGCTCCGGTGGCGGACACCTCGATGTCCCGCTGGAAGTCCGTGTCGGTCGGTCCCGGGTGCACGGTGTTCACCCGGATCCCGCGGCCGGCCATCTCCTTGGCGGCGGTCCGCATGAGGCCCACCTGCGCGTGCTTGGCGGTCGCGTAGGCGCAGATGCCCGGGTCGGAGGTGAGCCCGACCACGCTCGAGTTGATGATCACGCTGCCGCCGTCCCGCAGCCCCGGCAGGCCGTGCTTGAGCAGGAAGAACGCTCCGAGCACGTGCACGTCCAGGACGCGGCGGAACACATCGGCCGGGTAGTCGGTGATCGGCGCGATGTCCCCGCTGATGCCCGCGTTACTGAACAGGATGTCGAGCCCGCCGAACCGGGACGCCACCTGCCGGAGCGCCGCCACGACCTGCTCCTCCACCGTGACGTCGGTGACGCTGAAGTCGGCCACGTCCGGTCCCAGCTCGGCCACGGCCGCCTCCAGGCCGCCGCGGGCCAGCCCGGCCAGGTGCACGCTGGCCCCCTCCGCCACGAACAGCCGTGCACAGGCCAGGCCGATCCCGCTTTCGCCCCCGGTGATCAGGGCAACCTTGCTGTCCAGCCGGGCCATGACGGCTCCTCCCTATTCCCCTGAGTTGCAAGTCCCCGGGTTACACGGGCGCCACGTGGACGCTGACCACCGCCGAGCGGCCGCTGCGGACCTGCGCGAGGGCCTCGCCCAGCGTGTCCGGGAGGCGGGCCGCCGCGGTCACCGTGCGGGCGTACGCGCCGCCGGCCGCGGCCGCCACCTCGGGCAGGTCCGCCTCGGGCTGGAAGCTGGCGGCGAACCCGCCCGCCGCGAGCTCACCGGCGGGGTGCACGGCCAGGGTGGACAGCGACGGTGCCTTCCAGCCCTGGTTGTCCAGGATCACGGTGAGCGAGGGAGCCTGGTAGCGCCGGGCCATCCAGTGCACCGACGAGGGCACGGCGAACAGGTACGACCCGTCCCCGACCAGGCTGACCACGGTGCGTTCCGGCGCGGCGAGCCGGGCGCCCACGGCCGCCCCGCCGGCCCAGCCCAGCGAGCCGCCGCCGCTGCCCAGCAGCGAGCCCGGCTGGCTGACCGCCAGGTGCTCACTGACCACCGGGTAGCTGGTGATCGCCTCGGTGAGGAACAGGGTGCCCGGGGGCGCGGCCTCGCGGACGCAGGCGACCAGGTACTCGGGGGTGATACTGCCGTCCGGGGCGGCCCGTTCCCGGCGGGCCCACCCGGCCCGCTGCGTGTCATGCACGGCCCGCCGCCGCGCGGCCCGGTCCGCCACGGCCGCGGGGTCCAGCCGCCCGCGCGCGGCCAGCCGGGCGGCGAGCTGCCCGACGGCGAGGCCCAGGTCCGCCTGGACGTACCGGGTAGCGGGCACGTGCCACAGCGGCAGGCTGACCTTGAGCGGGTCCACGTCGATGACGTAGCAGCGCGCAGCAGGATCGGGGCGGTTGTGGGCCGGGATCCACGGCACGTCGCTGCCCAGCACCAGGATCACGTCCGCCTCGGCCAGCACCGGATGCTGGTCGGGCTGGTTCCAGTGGTAGCCGACCTGCAGCGGGTGATCGGCCGGGAAGTTCATCCGCATCGGCACCGACTCCAGGACGCCGATGCCGGCCAGCTCGCACAGCGCGGTCAGCCCGGCCACCGCGGCCGGGTCGCGGCCGAGGTAGGAGGTGACGATCAGCGGGGACCGGGCGTCCTCCAGCGCGGCCGCGATCTCGTCGGCCACCTGGTCCGCCAGCGCGGCCGGCGCCACCGGGTCCCACCAGGCGCCCTGGGCCGGCTGGGGCGGCAGCGTCTCCTCCAGCACCTCGCGGGCGGCGGTCAGGTACACCGGGCCGGCCGGCTCGCTGCGGGCGATCTGCAGGGCGCGGTGCACCAGCTGCTTGACGTTGCGGCCAGTGCGGATTTCGTGGTCGTACTTGACGTAACCGCGGAGCATGCCGCGCTGGTCGGCGCTGTCCTGCAGCCAGTGGATGAACTCGGTGCGGCTGCCGGGCAGCTCGCCTTCCTGGGTCATCGGCGAGAGACCGGCGAAGATCAGCACCGGGACCCGGCCGCGCGCGGCGTTGTGGATCGCGCCCCCGAGGTTCTGGGT